>SPBY01000024.1 GCA_004525825.1 Bacteroidia bacterium | reverse complement strand
TTAACAAAACCTCCGGTGGAGGTTTTTAGGGAGGGGCCAGCATGCGGAGGGGCCCAATTCCGCCACCCAGGTTTAGTAAGTTTGTCATAAAGAGTGGCAAAGAGTTCTAATATAAGAATTACAATGAATAGCCCAGGTGGCGGAATTGGTAGACGCGCTGGTCTCAAACACCAGTGATAGCAATATCGTGCCGGTTCGATCCCGGCCCTGGGCACAATTTTATTCCGGATGTCAGAACAAACAATCACTGGAGAAAAACAATTGGCTATTGACAAGCGCTATCTGAAGATGGCCAGGATCTGGGCATCCAACTCCTATTGCATCCGCAAACAGGTGGGTGCGCTCCTGGTTAAAGAAAAGATGATCATCTCCGACGGGTATAACGGTACACCCTCCGGATTTGAGAATAAGTGCGAGGATGAGCATGAGAACACAAAATCTTATGTATTGCATGCAGAGGCCAATGCCATTACCAAGGTGGCCAAATCCAACAACAGCAGCGATGGCTCGACCCTCTATATTACCACTTCCCCCTGCGTGGAATGCGCCAAACTGATTATTCAGTCAGGCATCGTCAGGGTGATTTACCAGGAAAAATACAGGATTACAGACGGACTCGATCTCCTTGACAGGGCAGAGATTGAGCTGGTACACATACCTGAAATTGATTAATCATCCGAATAGGGAATTTGAAAGGGAAGGCAGTATGAAGACCAAGAGAGAAAGAGTGATCGTATTTTTGCCGGTGATTGTCAGCATTGCCCTGGTTGTCGGCATCCTGCTGGGAAACTGGATTACCGGCATTCGCATCCGGAGCATTGTGACCGATGAGGTAGCCAGACAGAAGTTCTCCATACGTCCGGGAAACAATTCGGGTACGGGCTTCTCCCTGACCCCCAGAGGAAATAAAATCTCTTCGGCCATTCAGTACATCGTGAATGAGTATGTGGATACGGTAAGCCTCGACGCCTTGAACGAGACCGTAATGCCGGCCTTGGTGGATAAGCTGGATCCGCATTCGATCTATATTCCCGCCACAGATTTCCAGCGTTTCTCAGAACCCCTGGTGGGTAATTTCAGCGGCATCGGAGTCTCCTTTAACATGACAGACGATACAGTGGCCATCATCAACACCATCCCTAACGGTCCCTCCGAATTGGTGGGAATTGCCGCAGGTGACAGGATCATCATGGTGGACGATTCTCTGGTGGCCGGGGTCAACATGAACAGCGACGACATTGTGAAAATGCTGAAGGGTCCCAAGAATACCCAGGTGAAGGTATCCGTCTACCGCAAGGGAGAGAAAGCCCCCCTCGATTTCGAGATCACACGCGACGATATCCCCATCTATAGCGTAGATGTGGCCTACGTGGTGGATGATAAAATTGGATACATCAAGATCAGTCAGTTTGCGCAGACCACATTTCGGGAGTTTATGCAGGCCATTGAGACGCTGAAATCCCAGGGAGTGGATAAACTGATCCTCGACCTGAGGGACAACGGAGGCGGGATCATGGAGGCTGCCACCATGATTGCTGACCAGTTCCTGGAAGAGGGTCAGCTGATCGTCTATACCGAAGGAAAGGCACGGCCCAGGGAGAATGACTATGCCACTTCACGTGGCATCCTCAAAAAGGATAAAGTGGTGGTACTGATTGATGAATCCAGCGCTTCGGCCAGTGAGATTCTGGCGGGTGCCATACAGGACAACGATCGCGGTCTGGTCATCGGGCGCAGGTCCTTCGGGAAGGGTCTGGTTCAGGAGGAGATGCGCTTCCCCGACGGATCGGCTCTCCGGCTCACGGTGGCCCGTTACTATACTCCCACAGGAAGAAGTATCCAGCGGTCCTACCAAAACGGAAAAGAGGACTATTACCACGACTTTGCCGACCGGATCAGGCGGGGTGAAATGGAACACCGTGACAGCATCAAATTTGACAACTCCCAGAAATTTGTCACACCCGGTGGAAAGATTGTCTATGGAGGAGGCGGAATCATGCCCGATGTGTTTGTCCCGGTCGATACCTCTTACCTATCTGACTACTACAACCGGGCAAGAAGCCTGGGACTGATGTACCGGTTTGCTTTCTACTATACAGATAAAAACAGGGCCTCCCTGGAGCGGTTTACCACAGCTGAAGAAATTGAAGCGTACCTGAACGATCAGAACATTCTCCCCAAGTTCATTGAATTTGCAAAAGGGAAGGGTGTGCCACCCGACTATGAAGATATCCGGACTTCCGAGCTTGCCCTGAAACAGACCATCAAGGCTTATGTGGCTAGAAATGTCATCGACAACATGGGTTTCTACCCCATCATTGCTAAGATTGACTACACCCTGCAGGTGGCCATCGACACCATGTCCAAACTCTGATCCATACTACAGATTAAACCTTTCTTGGTTCTTAACATCAAAAAGGCAAATGAATTCCATTTGTCTAATTTAAATTGATCTTATATGAAAACAAGAAAGATACTACCGGCCGGAGTCTTCCTCCTGGCCATGCTGATGGCCACCACCATGAACGCCCAACCAAACCGCCACGGAGGCAGGGGCATGGCTTACGGTGAGGGAGAAGGAAGGTTCGCCTACCTGGATCTCACCGAAGCACAAAGCGCGGAAATCACCTCACTACGAACAGAACACTACAGCACCATGAAGCCCCTCAGGGCACGTATGGTCGAGATCAGGGCAAAGGAACGCACCCTGACTTCCGAAGAGTCTGTGGATCTGAATGCAGTCGATAAAGTCATTGACCAGCAGACCGAGTTGATGAATAAGATGAGGAAACTGCAGATCAAACACCAGGTAGCCGTGAAGAATGTGCTTAGCGATGAGCAAGTGATGAAGCTGGAGCAAGGGCAAAGGCACTCTGCCCGCATGGGTCAGGGTCGAATGGGACGCGTAGAAGGACACGGGACAGGACATAGAAGGTCCATCTAGTAAAAATTAGGGTTGGTTAATACACCCCAGGCCTGTCGGTGAAGATCCTCCGGATTGAAGCTGACAGGCCTTTTTTAAGTAAGCCCTGCCAGCATTTCCATGAATACGGGCAGCACTTTTTCCGGTTCTTCGATAAAACCCATGTGGCCGCTTTCTTCCAGACGCAGCACCTGTGCATGAGGGGCCAGGGCGACAAGCTTATCAAAGACTTCAGGTGGCATATAATTGTCCTTCATTCCCCCAATGAGCAAGAGGGGCAGAGCAGGATCTTTCAATACAGCTGCCCGGTCGGGCCGCGCTTTCATTCCATTGAGAAGGGCAATGATTCCCGGGTCGCTGTTTTCAAGGGCAATGCGCCTGGCCCTTTCTACTTCTTCAGGCATCAGATCCACATTGTCCATGGAAAAGGACTTGGGGATGTTGACCAGCACGATCTGTCTTTTCCTTCCGCAAAGCACCAGGCTGATTTCCCGGTCGCGGTTCAATTTCTTGTCATCGTTGTCGGCAAAGCAGGTGGAGTGAAAAAGGGAGTAGCCCAACAGCTTTTCAGGAAAAAGTTCTGCAAATGCCATGACCACATATCCCCCCATGGAGTGCCCAACCAGGAAAATTTTTTCGATGCTTTCCTCTTCCAGTATGGCCTTGATGGCTCCTGCCAGATCGTCCATGCTGTGCATAGCTCCCCAGGTGCCTGAGCGCCCATGACCGGGAAGATCGGGTATGATCAACCTGTATCCCTGCGGAATCCGTTCCGCAAAATTGTCCCAGATCTCTCCACTTTCCAGGTAACCGTGAAGCAGTACCAGACAGGGGCCCTCTCCACGATCCGTGTAGACCACCCGGATCCCTTTGTATTCAATGCGTTTTTGCATCTTGTTCAGCGTTTCCTGTTCATCAGTTCTTCGATTTCATCCGCTTCGAGGGGGATTCCTTCCATCAGATCCACCGGTCCGTCCCCGGTAATCAGGATGTTGTTCTCCAGCCGGATACCCGTCTGCTCTTCCGGAATATAGATGGCTGGCTCACAGGTGAGCACCATTCCCGGTTCAAAGGGCCTGGAACGGTCAAAGGGATCATGCACATCCAGTCCGAGGGAGTGGGAAGTGCCGTGCATGTAATAGTTCTTCCAGAGTGGATCCTGGTTGGATGACCTCTTTGCATCTTCCCGGGAGTAGAGACCAAGAGCAATGTGCTCCTCTTCCCAAGCTTACCCACCTGCTCGTGGAAGTCATCCAGGACAGTGCCCGGCACCATCATGTCCCTGGCCTGCCGGAAGACCCTGAGCACCGCTTCATACAGTTCCCGCTGCCTGGGAGTAAAACGACCGTTCACGGGAATGGTTCTGGAACAGTCAGCTGCATAGTTGTTGACTTCCGCCCCGAAATCCATCAGAAGCAAAGCCCCGTCCTGACACTGACTGCTGTTTTTTATGTAGTGGAGGATCAGGGCATTTTTTCCGCTGGCCACAATGGGATCATATGCATGTCCTGCTGCCCCATTCTTAATAAAGGCAGCAATGATCTCAGCTTCCAGCTGGTACTCCCACACCCCGGGTTCAGCCTTCCCCAACACCTCCAAAAAAGCTGAACGGGTGATGGATATGGCATTTTTTATCTGATCAATCTCTTCAGCCTCTTTGATCATCCTGAGTCGCTCCATCAGGGGGGCCAGAGGCATCCTGTTTACCTCTGCCAGTTCCCTTAAGTCCTGGTCGCAATAGACCATGGTGGTATCCTTCAGCAGCACTTCCAGTATGGCATCCTTTTCTGCCAGCCACCGTACATGACTAATCCCCGAAAGCCCTTGAACCTCTTCCAGTCCCGGAAGGGGTCCGGTCCACAATTCTGACTTGGGAGTGGACCTCCGGATAAAAAGTAGTTCCCTGAAATCCGGATCGGGATGATCAGGAAAAAATGCAAAGAGATAAGCTTCCTGCATGATCCCGGTGAGGTAGAAAAAATCTGAATGTTGGCGGAAAGGATAGTACTGATCGCCGCTCCTTGACTTTACATCGCCCGATCGAATCAGCACCAGGGAGCCGCGAGCCATTAATGCTGCCAGTTTTGACCTGTTGCGTCGAAAGAGGGCAGACGGGACGGGATCGGGTTTCATAAATTGAAAAGCTTCTAAATAGAGGTTCGTTTACCTGTTGT
The DNA here is from genome assembly GCA_004525825.1 of Bacteroidia bacterium. Taxonomy (GTDB): domain Bacteria; phylum Bacteroidota; class Bacteroidia; order Bacteroidales. The sequence continues at coordinate 9,101 of SPBY01000024.1, read as the reverse complement.
AGGAAATGTACCAGGTAAGAAGGAATTAGAAAATCCTATATTTGTTTTGACTCAATGCAATTTAAGTAACTTATTCTAATTGTAATCATATGTCCAGTATTTTCACTTCTTCCCTCGGAAAGAAACTTCTGATGTCGCTGGCAGGGATTTTCCTGATTATTTTCCTGCTGGTCCACATGGGAATCAATCTGTTGATTGTCATTTTTGACGACCCCATGGTGTACAACAAAGCCGCTCACATCATGAGCACAAACATCCTGATCAAGATTTTCGAGATCATTCTGTTCGGCGGATTTCTGCTGCATATGATCTATGCACTGATTCTGCAGATACAGAACTGGGTGGCAAGGCCCAACAGGTACAACAAGGCCAACTACTCCAACACTTCCTTCTTCTCAAAATTCATGATTCATACGGCCCTGATCACACTGGTCTTCCTGGTGATCCACATGATGGATTTCTACCTCAAGGCAAAGTTCGGTCACGCTGCTGAAGTGATCGTGGATGGGAAGGCCTATCACGATTTTGCCTCCGAAATCATTGATAAATTCAAAATGCTTCCCTTTGTGATTTTCTATATCGCTGCCTTTGTGTTCCTTGGCTTTCACCTGGTACACGGATTTCAATCGGCGTTCAAAACACTGGGGATGGATCACAAGAAGTACACCCCGGTGGTCCAGTTTCTGGCCATCATCTACTCCACCATCATTGTGGGCGGCTTCTCCTTTATCCCTGTATATATCTACTTCCTATAACATCAACAATTACCCAATATGGTTAAGCTTAATTCCAGGATACCCGATGGACCCTTAGCGGAAAAATGGTCAAATTATAAATCGAACCAGAACCTGGTCAACCCGGCAAACAAGCGAAAACTGGATGTGATCGTGATCGGAACCGGTCTGGCCGGCGCCTCTGCTGCAGCCTCCCTGGCTGAAATGGGATTCAAGGTAAAATCCTTCTGTTACCAGGACAGCCCCAGACGAGCACACTCCATTGCCGCTCAGGGGGGTATCAATGCCGCCAAGAATTACCAGAACGATGGCGACAGCATCTATCGCCTCTTTTATGATACCATCAAGGGGGGCGACTACCGTTCCCGGGAGGCCAACGTTTACAGGCTTGCTGAGGTGAGCAACGAGATTATCGATCAGTGTGTGGCACAGGGAGTGCCCTTTGCCCGGGAGTACGGAGGCACCCTCGACAATCGCTCTTTTGGCGGTGCGCTGGTATCCCGGACGTTTTATGCGCGGGGACAAACCGGTCAGCAGCTGCTCCTGGGAGCTTACCAGGCGCAAGCCAGGCAGGTGAAAAAGGGAAACATCGAAATGTACCCGAGGATGGAGATGTACAACCTGGTAATGGTCGACGGAAAAGCGCGTGGAATCATTGGCCGGGATGTGATAACAGGCAAACTGGAACGCTTCAGTGCTCACGCAGTGGTGCTGGCGTCGGGCGGATACGGCAATGTATTTTTCCTCTCCACCATGGCCATGGGCGCCAATGCAAGTGCCGCCTGGCAATGCTATAAAAAGGGAGCCCTCTTTGGAAATCCCTGCTTCGTGCAGATCCACCCCACCTGCATTCCCGTACACGGTGAAGCCCAGTCAAAACTTACCCTGATGAGCGAAAGCCTGAGGAACGACGGCCGCATCTGGGTGCCCAAAAAGAAGGAGGATGCTGAAGGGCTGCAGAAAGGCACGCTCAGGGGAGGAGACATCCCCGAGGAGGATCGCGACTACTACCTGGAGAGAAGGTATCCGGCCTTTGGAAACCTGGTGCCCCGCGATGTGGCCTCCAGGGCAGCCAAGGAGCGTTGTGATGCCGGATACGGGGTTAACTCCACCGGTCTGGCCGTTTTCCTCGATTTCAAAGATGCCATTGAAAGGCTGGGGAAGGATGTAATAGAAGCTAAATACGGCAACCTTTTCCAGATGTATGAAAAGATTACCGACCACAATCCCTACAAGGTACCCATGATGATTTATCCGGCCATCCACTATTCCATGGGTGGAATCTGGGTCGATTATGAACTTCACTCCACCATCCCGGGACTTTTTGCTACAGGCGAGTCGAACTTCTCCGACCACGGGGCCAACCGGCTGGGTGCATCTGCCCTGATGCAGGGTCTTGCCGATGGCTATTTTGTCCTTCCATACACCATCCAGAACTATCTGGCCGATGAGATCAATACTCCACGGTTTAAAACAGATATCCCGGAGTTTGAAGAGGCTGAAAAAGAGGTCAGGGAGCAACTGGAAAAGCTGATGGCTATCCGGGGTACCATGAGTGTTGATACCCTGCATAAAAAACTTGGAAAGATCATGTGGGATGGTGTGGGAATGGCCCGGAACAAAGAGGGCCTGCTCAAAGCCAGGGAGGAGATCCGGAAACTGAAAGAGGTGTTCTGGTTCGATCTGAAGATCCCCGGGAAAATCGATGACCTGAATGGGGAATTACAGAAAGCGAGCCGGCTGGCCGACTTCATTGAACTGGGCGAACTGATGGCCATGGATGCCCTTATCCGGGAAGAATCCTGCGGGGGTCATTTCAGGGAAGAGTACCAGACCGAAGAGGGGGAAGCACTGCGCGACGACAAAAATATGACCTTTGTGGCAGCCTGGGAGTATAAGGGAGAGGATAAGGATCCGGCACTGCACAAGGAGAACCTGGATTTTAAATACATCGAAGTAAAACAACGGAATTACAAATAAGAGAAGAATTGCCATGAACCTGAAACTGAAAATCTGGCGACAGAAGGATCCCAACACCAGGGGAAAGTTCGTCAATTACAGACTCCGCGATATTTCGGCCGACAGCTCATTCCTGGAGATGCTTGATGTGTTGAACGAGGAACTGATCTCAAAAGGCGAAGAACCCGTTGTTTATGATCACGACTGCAGGGAGGGTATCTGTGGTGCCTGTGGTTTGTACATCAATGGCCGGCCCCACGGGCCCGATTCACTGATCACTGTTTGCCAGCTCCATATGCGCAAGTTTAAGGACGGAGATACCATTGTGATCGAACCCTGGCGGGCCAGGGCCTTCCCCATCATCAGGGACCTGATGGTGAACCGCAATGCCTTTGATGCCCTGATCCAGGAAGGGGGATACGTATCTGTCAACACCGGGAGCGCTCCCGATGCCAACGCCATTCTGGTTAAGAAGGAACATGCTGATCTTTCCATGGATGCAGCTGCCTGCATCGGATGCGGTGCCTGTGTGGCGGCTTGTAAAAATGCTTCGGCCATGCTCTTTGTGGGGGCCAAGATCTCTCAACTGGCCCTGCTTCCCCAGGGCAAAATTGAATCAAACCGGCGGGTCATGGATATGGTGGCAAAAATGGATGAATTAGGATTTGGCAATTGCACCAATACCGGCGCCTGTGAAGCCGAATGCCCCAAGGGGATCACGCTGACCAACATCGCCAGGCTGAACAGGGAATATTACAAGGCGACCTTCTGATCGTAAGAATAGCCCGGGAAACTCTCCCGGGTTTTTTTAAACCCGCATGGTATCCTCTACCTCTTCCACTGTTTTGGGAATGGGGGTACCCAGCACCCTGCTCCCCTGGTCGCTGATCAATACATCGTCCTCGATCCTTACACCACCGAACCCCCTGTACTTCTCCACCTGGCCGTAGTTGATGAATTGTTCAAGCTTCTTCTCTTCTTTCCACTGATCGATCAGAGCAGGTATGAAGTAACATCCCGGTTCGTTGGTCACCACGAATCCAGGCTCCAGCTTTCTACCCAGCCTCAGGTAGGCAAGTCCGAACTGGTCGCTTCGCTTCACGGCATCGTTGTAACCCACATGATTCTCTCCCAGGCCTTCCATGTCGTGCACATCGAGCCCCAGCATATGACCCAGACCATGCGGGAAAAAGAGGGCATGCGCCCCTGCTGCCACCGCTTCGTCCAGATCCCCCTTCATGATCCCCAGCTCTTTCAGTCCCCCGGCAATAATCTTTGCCGCCATCAGATGCACCTCCCTGTAGGTACGTCCGGGTAGAGAAGCTTTGATGGTTTCGGTGTTGGCCTTCAACACAATGTTGTAAATATCCTTTTGCTGAGCAGAAAACTTACCTCCCACCGGGAAGGTACGGGTGATATCGCTGGCATAACACATGGCACTCTCGGCTCCTGCATCGCAAACCACCATTCTGCCTTCCACCAGCTCCTTGCCGTGATAATGATTGTGCAGGATCTGACCGTCCATGCTCAGGATCACCGGAAATGAAACCGGTCCCCCGTGGGCTAGAGCAATCCCCTCAACGGCTCCTGCCAGCTCTCGCTCGTAGTTGCCCGGATAGGCCATCTTCATCGCTGTGGTATGCATGATTCCCGCCACGTCGGCCGCCTTTTCTATTTCAGCAATCTCGTGGTGGTCCTTTACCGAACGAAGTTTCACCACTGCACCGATCAGTACCTGTGACACCATCTCCTGTACCTGGTCTTGACTCACTCCGGTGAGTTGGGACAGGGTGATCACATGATCGCCCCGGTAAGGAGGAAGTATATGGACCTTCCGTCCCTTCTGAAGGGTCTGCTTCAAAAATGTACCCAGGGATTCCGATGATGCGCTCAACTCCACTCCCACTTTGGCTGCCAGGTCTCGCACGGCAGGTTGCTCTCCCATCCAGATGATGTCGTCTATTCCAAAATCATCCCCATAGAGGATGTCCTTCTGTTCATCCACATCACAAAGGCCAAAAAATCCGGGCCGGTTGATCCCGAAAAAATACAGGAATGTGCTGTCCTGCCTGTAGTGATAATAATTGGATCTGTAATTCATGGAACTCTCTTCATTACCGGGAAAAAGGATCACTCCTTCACCCACCAGTTCGCGCAGCATTTTTCTCCTTTGCCAGTAAATCTCCTTTGGAAATATGGTCATATCTGAATTTTGTATTGGTTTTTATTGCTCCATTAAAAATAGCTTCAATTTTTGACAAACGGCCTTAAACGCACAATTTGTTTCCCGGGCCAAAGGGCTGATATTTGGAATTGTGAATTTGAAAACAAGGTCAGGTAGAAATTTCACAATATTTTTGTAACCTTTTCATTCACACAGAGTATAAAAATGCGAAGAGTGTTGCACGGTAAGAATATATTTCTATATTCGCAGCATGAAAGCCATTTATCAACCGACTGTTAACAATTTTACTAACATGCCTTATCGCCGATTGCCCAATACAGACTCTGCCCGGCTAAAATCGCTGAAGGCGGCCTATGATAAAGCAAAGGAACTCCCCCCGTTCCAGCTGGCTTTCAGTGCAAACTCCTTTCGCCAAATACAGAAGGTTCTGCCCTCATACGAAAATGCCATTCACGAACACAAGAATGCGCTGAACATTCAGGCGGAGAAAAACAAGGAGTACCAGAAACGCTTGAAAAAAATTCGCCTTTATATTTCCCACTTCATCCAGGTAGTCAACATGGCCATAATGCGGGGTGACATGCTCCCCGAAACCAGGAGCTATTTCGGCATGGAGGAGGAGGAGAAAAAAGTACCTACCCTCGCTTCTGAAGAAGATGTGGTCGAATGGGGCCAGAAACTGATTGAAGGAGAACAAAAGAGACGAAATAAGGGCATGAATCCCATCACCAATCCGACCATTGCGGTGCTGAAGGTGCATTTCGACAAATTCATGGAGTACCACAACTACCAGCTTAGTCTGAAAAAACGGAGTCAGCGTGCCCAGGATCAACTGAATGAAAAACGCGCACAGGTCGACGGTGTGATCCAGCAATTATGGAACGAGGTGGAAAACTCCTTTGCCGATCTGCCCGAGGAAATGCGAAGAGAGAAAGCTACAAACTACGGACTGGTATACGTATTCAGGAAAAATGAGATAAGCAGTACTACTGTTTTTCAATCTCCCCGGATAGAGGAGACCGGGTAGTGAGTCCTCCAATCTGGTAATACCACAACACAACGAAGAAGATAAACAGTGCCAGGCTGATTACAGCAGCCACAGGGATCAGTGTGCTTGTTCCGATTTCCTCCAGCATATCATCGGCACTTCCCCTTGAACTGAAGTAGTAGTAAATCACCCCCATGGCATTATTCACAAAGTGCGCCACAATGGGGTACCAGATGGAACGGCCATAGTACATCAGGTAGCCAAGTACCAGGCCCAGCACAAAGCGGGGCAGGAAAGAGAAAAACTGAAAGTGAAAGGCAGAGAAAAGGATGGCCGTAATCACAATGCCCAGGTGCACGTTCCTCACCATGCCAATCATCAGTCGCTGCAGCACACCCCTGAATATAAGCTCTTCACCTACAGCAGCAATCACACCTATCATCAACAGATTCACCAGCAGTCCCCAGAGGGTCTTGGTGGCAGTGAAGGCCACCATCATCTTCTCAGCTTCTCCTTCCAGGGCCCTGAGGATCCGGTCCAGCGCCTGGATGGGCACCTCCATTCTCAGATTAATTTCGGCTGTATAGTTGATGAAAGGGATCACTGAAACCATCATCAGGACGGTAAGCAACAGGGGTATCTTACCTACGGGGTTACGGAAACCATAATAGGAATACAGGTCCCCCGCAAAAAGATAGGAAAAGAGAAAGGCCGGGATAATGAAGGTGCCGATGGACCCCACGATCTGGATCAGTTTTGAGGCAGCCACGTAGGTGGGATCGTCAAAATCCTGCAGGGAGAGAATTTCTGTAATACTGAATCCGTAGATCCATGCGGCCAGAAAAGCTCCCAGGAACTGGAAAGTCAGTCCCAGGATAAAGAGGAGCACCACGGCGAACAGAAATTTTTCAGCCGGTCTCATTCCGGCAAGCATTGCTTTCTTCGGCACGATTTTTTGTATTTTTGCAGCGAACTGCAAGCACAAAGAAAACAATTTGATTCTTTAGTTCCTACAATAGTTTTGCACCATGCACATTGGAGATCTTGATCTTGGAGAACAGCCCTTGTTCCTTGCACCCATGGAGGACATTACAGATCCTTCGTTCAGGTACCTGTGTAAAAAATTCGGGGCCGATGTAATGTATACCGAGTTTATCTCCTCCGACGGACTCATCAGGGATGGAGCAAAGAGCGTAAAGAAACTGGATATCTTCGACTACGAACGTCCCATGGGGATCCAGCTTTACGGACACATCGTGGAGTCGATGGTGGAGGCCACCCATCGTGCAGTGGAAGCCCAACCAGAGATCATCGATATCAACTACGGTTGTCCGGTCCGCAAAATTGCCATTCGCGGGGCCGGGGCCGGCATGCTTGCTAACATTCCTCTGATGATGGAGATGACCAGGGCCATTGTGGAAGCCTCACCCATACCGGTGACCGTAAAAACGCGGCTGGGCTGGGACGAGCAGCAGAAGGTCATTGTGGAGGTGGCCGAACAGCTGCAGGACCAGGGGATCGCAGCCCTGACCATCCATGGACGTACCCGGGCCCAGATGTATAAAGGAAGTGCCGACTGGACCCTGATCGGGGAGGTGAAAAACAATCCCAGGATGAAAATCCCGGTGATCGGGAACGGTGATATCACCACCCCCCTGGAGGCCAGGGCGGCCTTTGACCGATACGGGGTGGATGGCATCATGATTGGCAGGGCCGCAGTGGGAAAGCCCTGGCTCTTCAGGCATGTGAAACACTACCTGAGCACCGGGGAGTTGCTGGATCCCCCCACGGTCTCCGAAAAAGTGGATATGGCCAGGTTGCAGTTCACCAAATCCCTGGAAGTGAAGTCAGAACCTGTAGGAATTTATGAGATGCGGCGCCACCTCTCCAATTACTTTAAGGGACTGCCTCACTTTAAAGAGATGCGCTTGAAATTGCTGACCACCCTCGTTGTGGAGGAGATCTTCTCCCTGCTGGAAGAGATTCGTGAAAAGTACGGCGACCACACCCCCGAAGACCCCGGATCTTTCTGGGACAAATAGTTCAGGAAGGTTTGATATCAAGACTCTTTGGATAGTCCAGGTTGTAATGGAGCCCCCTGCTCTCCTTTCTTGAATTTGCCATCTTGATCACCAGGTAGCCCACGTTGATCAGGTTGCGAAGCTGACAGATCCTGAGAGAGACCTTCGATTTCCGGTAAAGATCCTCGGTCTCCCGATAAATAATCTCCAGCCTGACGGTGGCACGTTCCAGCCTCAGGTCGGAGCGCACGATCCCCACATAGTTGGTCATGATCTGCTTGACCTCCTTCAGGTTCTGGGTGATCAGCACCATCTCCTCCGGGTGGGTGGTGCCGCTGTCGTCCCAGTCAGGGATCTGCTCCGCCAACTGGTACTCAGGGACATGTTGAACCGCATGTTTAGCCGACCGGGCGGCATAGACAATGGCTTCAATCAGGGAATTGGAGGCTAAGCGGTTGGCCCCGTGCAGCCCGGTAGAGGATACCTCCCCCACTGCATATAGCCGCTTGATCCAGGTCTGACCATCCATATCCACCTTCACCCCGCCGCACATGTAATGGGCCGCCGGAACCACCGGGATCCTGTCCCTGGCAATATCGATGCCCAAAGAAGCGCATTTTTCCGTGATGTTGGGGAAATGCTCCTTCAGCTCCTTCTCGCTCAGGTGGGTGTTATCGAGGTATACGAAATCGTGACCGTGGATCTTTAACTCGTTATCGATGGCCCGGGCCACCACATCGCGAGGTGCCAGGCTTCCCCGTTTATCGTACTTGTTCATGAACTTCTCGCCCAACTGGTTCCTGAGAATCCCTCCATAACCCCTCATGGCTTCTGAAATCAGGTAGGAGGGCGTTTCGCCCGGATTATATAAGGAGGTAGGATGAAACTGAACAAATTCCATGTTCTCGATGATTCCTTTGGCCCTGTACACCATGGCCACCCCGTCTCCCGTGGCAATGGGCGGATTGGTGGTCGTGGAATAAAGATGTCCGGCTCCACCGGAGGCGAGCAGGGTGGTCTTGGAAAGGATTTTGATCACCTTTTCGGTCTTCAAATCCAGCACATAGGCGCCATAGCATTCGATGTCGGACAGGTGCCTTTTCACCAGCATCCCCAGGTGGTGCTGGGTAATCAAATCCACAGCAAAATGCTTCTCCAACAGGTCGATGTTGGGGTGCTTCCGCACCTGCACAGAGAGGGCCCGCTGAATCTCC
>SPBY01000265.1 GCA_004525825.1 Bacteroidia bacterium | reverse complement strand
GCTTATTTTGAACATCTACACCAAAAAACAACGCTGGAAACAAATCTTGCTGCTGGCTGCTATTCTCATAGGAGTAGGATCTTTATGGTATACCAATCGTCTGGTGGGCCATATAGAGAATACTGAGAGACAAAAAATGGAATTGTGGGCAGAGGCAACCCGTCTCGTGATCGGTGCCCCTCTTGAAACCGAACTCGCTTTTCCTTTTTCTGTGATAGAAAGCAATACCCATATTCCTGTGATCCTGACCGATTCGGTGGGTGAAATCCTGGGCTCAAAGAACATTGATACCACCAAAGTAAAGCATCCGGAAGCCTATATGCAGAAGCAGCTCAGGCACGCTCGCGAGGAGAATGATTCACTGATTATCAGCCTGGGGCCCGAAAACTTCCAGCTCCTGTTTTACCGTGACTCAATCCTGCTCAGAAAATTGTCCTTATTTCCTTATGTTCAACTGGGAGTGATCATCCTCTTTATCCTGGTCTACTACATCGCATTCAGTGTTTCCAGAAAAGCTGAGCAAAACGAGGTTTGGACTGGAATGTCCAAAGAGACAGCCCACCAGTTGGGCACCCCGATCTCATCTTTGATGGGGTGGATGGAGCTGATCAAACAATCGAACCTGGATCCCTCCATGATCCGTGAGATGCAAAAGGATGCTTCCAGGCTGGAAAAAATTACTGATCGCTTTTCAAAAATCGGCTCCAAACCTGCACTTCAGGAGGCAAACCTCTCCCGGATTCTGACCGACACGCTAGACTATATGAAAAACCGTGGTCCAAAAAGCGTGGAGTACCTTCTGGACCTGCCGAAAAAACCAATCATGGCCCAACTCAATGAAACTCTTTTTGAATGGGTCATTGAAAATCTCTTTAAGAATGCTTCAGACTCCATCAAAGAAAAGGGAAGGGTCATCCTTCATGCCGTGGAAACCGACAAGGCGGTAATTATCGATGTGGAGGATTCAGGTAAAGGGATCAATAAGTCAAAATTTAAAACCATATTCAAGCCAGGGTATACCACCAAACCCAGGGGCTGGGGCCTTGGACTTTCTCTTTCCAAGCGCATCATAGAATCCTACCATGATGGAAAAATATTTGTGTTCTCCTCGGACCCAAATGATTCTACCATCATCAGAATCATGCTAACGAAGAGTCCCTCTCAGGTACGCAGCACCAGCTTATAAACCTTATCAGAACGTCTCACAACCTGATCCACCGGAAAGGAGCAGTATTCTCCTTTTCCGGCTGACTGGCAGCTCTCTTCATTTACCCTGAGTTCTTTGATCGTTGTTTCAATGACCCCCGTGGTGGGGCCTATGATCACCACCTGGTCGCCCACTTCAAGAGAACCTGTTTCAATGGCCACTTCGACCACTCCGATCCGGTCAAAATAGTTGGTTCCCTTGCCCACATATACCTTCTTGTGGGTGGCCTTTGAACCATATTTCTCACTCCACTCACCTAACCTTTGTCCCATATAATAACCATCCCAGAAACCCCGGTTAAATACCTTAGCCAGGCGCTTGTCCCACTCCACGATCTTCTCCGTCGTATAGGATCCTTCACATAGGCCGCAATGGCTTCATCATAGCAAGACACCACCGTTTTTACATATTCGGCCGAACGGGCCCTTCCTTCAATCTTCAGTATCGAGACTCCGGCGTCCAGTACTTTATTGAGAAAATGTATGGTCTTCAGATCCTTGGGCGACATGATGAACTCATTGTCAATATCCAGTTCCACTTCCCTCTCCTTATCAGTCACCGTATACTCCCTTCTGCAAACCTGGAAACAATCGCCACGGTTGGCCGAATGATTGTGCTCGTGAAGGCTCAGATAACATTTGCCCGAAATGGCCATGCAGAGGGCTCCATGTATGAACATCTCCACCCTGAAGGGCTCGCCCGAAGTCCCTTTGATTCCTTCCAGTTTGATCCCTTCGCAGATCTCCTTTACCTGTTCCAGGTCCAGTTCCCTGGCCAGAACTGCCACATCTGCAAACCTGGAGTAGAATTTCAGTGTCTCTATGTTGCTTATATTCAGCTGAGTGGAAAGATGAACCCTGGCTCCTGCACTGTTGCAGTACTGCAGCACCGACTGGTCAGAGGCAATCACTGCATCCACCCCATGTTTCACCGCCAGGTCGATGATCTTTTGCATCCCGATCAATTCATGATTATAGACCACAGTATTTACCGTGAGGTAGGACTTCATTCCCAGCTCTGAAGCTTTCGCGACAATCTGAGGCAGATCCTCCAAGGTGAAATTTGCCGAGGAGCGGGCACGCATATTCAACTGCTCTATTCCAAAATAGATGGCGTCTGCTCCTCCCTGACCGGCCGCTGTCAATGATTCATAGCTTCCCGCGGGAGCCAGCAATTCATAATCTTCTCTCCTTTTCATGTCGTAACAATAGTTCAGCATTCACCACCGGGTCCACATCTTCCGACGAGACGATCTGATACCTTTCATGATTCTTCTCAAGGGAAAACATATAAGCTTTATCGTAGTAATGAAGGGTGATCATGGCTGTGGTATGAAAATCGCCAGTGTCTATAGATTCAAGTGCCTCCCTGGTTCGGTCGCCTCCTAACCTCTTCCCGATTTTTATCACACAATCCTTCAAGGCCTCCGGTTCATACCTGGCATAATCGACCACCAGGTACTCTGCCCGTAGCTCCCTGGATATATCCAGGAAAACCAAATCACTTTCACGCATCCTGGAATAGAATTCCCCGGGGATGACACATTTGCCAATGTTCCGGCTCTCATCCTCAATCCAGGTAATTTTCCGGGGATCCAGTTCCAGGATCTTCTGGCACAAATTATTCTCAAATTGTTCCGTGGTAGGTTGTTCGCTTTCGCCCAGGGCCCCGAAAGCGGATCCCTTATGATGTGCAAGCCCCTCCAGGTCAATCACCTGTTCTCCCCTAAGATTGAGCTGATGTAGTATGGCGGTTTTACCACTTCCGGTCCGACCCCCGATCACAAAAAGATTCAGGGGGCTGGCCACCACCTCTTTAACATGACGGCGATACGACTTATATCCCCCTTCGAGCAGATGGCAGGTGAGACCCATGGTCTCAAACAGCCAGACCATGCTTCTGCTTCGCATGCCCCCCCGCCAGCAATGCACCAGCAGGGTCTTGTTTCTTCCGGCTTCCCGTTCCCCTTCCTTGGCCAGCATAACCAGTTTTTTTCCAGCAAACTCAAGGCCGGCATACATGGCGGACTCTTTGTTTACCTGCTTATACTTGGTCCCAACCACTTCTCTTTCGTGGTTGTCGAACAGCGGAATATTTATTGCCCCGGGAATGTGGCCCTGCTCAAACTCAAGTGGAGCCCTTACGTCAATCACTGGGAACCTCTCAGACAGGGCAAGGAATTCATCAATTGTTATCACCTTTCAAGGAAGTTGTCCAGCAAAGAGCGGCTCTCTTTTCTCACATTCTTTCCATACGGGGAGATGGCCTGGATCAGCTTCCGAATAGGCATCGATTGCAGCCATACGGTTCCTGTTCCACTCAAGGTGGCCAGGAAGATTCCTTCTCCACCAAAAACCATGGACCGCAAGCTCCCTGAAGCTTCAATATTAAAGTCAACTCCCGGAGTATAGGCCACTATGCAACCCGTGTCTATCCTCAGGCTTTCGTTGTTCAGTTTTCGCTCTATCACCGTTCCGCCTGCATGCATAAAGGTCATCCCGTCTCCTTCCAGTTTCTGCAAAATAAATCCTTCGCCTCCCACCAGTCCGGCACCGATTCTCCGATTCAGGGTGATGGAGATTTTTGTCCCTTTGGCAGCACATAAAAAACCGTCCTTCTGAACCACCAGCGATCCTCCCAGAAGGCCCAGATCTATGGGGATGATCTTGCCGGGATATGGTGCTGCAAAAGCAACCCGCTGTTTGCCAGCTCCCTGATTGGTAAAATGGGTAACAAAAAGAGATTCCCCGGTAAGTACGCGTGTACCTGCAGAAAGGAGCTTACTCATCAGGCCCTGGTTGGGATCCGAACCATCTCCCATTTTTGTTTCGAACCTGATCTGGTTGTCCATATACATCATCGACCCTGCTTCGGCTATGACTGTTTCCGAAGGGTCCAGTTCAATCTCCACAAGCTGGATATCGTCACCGATGATCCTGTAATCTAATTCATGTGAGCGCATGACCTTAAATTTTTGATGAAAAAAGTTTGATGAGTAACTGCTTGATGCCCTCGACCCTGGCTGGCTTCATCAGATAATCGTTCATGCCTGCTTCAAAAGCAGCATTCTTTGTTTCATCCGAGTCATCGGCCGACAGGGCAACGATAGGAAGTGTGTGTCCGTTTTCCCTGATCTTCTGTGCAGCCTGGAAACCGTCCATTTCGGGCATTAAAAGGTCCATGAAGATCACATCAAATTTCCGTTCTTCCATGATGTCCACAGCCTCAAGGCCGTTTTTTGCAATCTCAATCTCATAGCCAATGTTCTTGAATATGGATTGGGCGACTTTCTGGTTGATCAGGTTATCTTCGGCCAGCAGAATGGATAAGGTTTCGGGCAGTGCATTTATCAAGGGTTCCAGGCTATGCCTGTCTTCGATTCCCGGATAATTCTCATCCAGGATATCAATGACCTCCTTGGTTTCAAATGGCTCAATCAGGTAGTAATCGATGCCCAGTTTTCGGCAGGTCTTGTAATTGCCGGTCCTGTCATTGGAACTCACAAGCACTACGGGATACTGGTCGATCAGGTTCTTGTTCTTCAGAGCCTGGGCCAGGGCAAATCCATCCAGCTGATTCTTATCCACCAGTACAATGAGATGATAATCATCGGACTTTACCTGCAGGTGGTGGGTCACACTGTCTACCGTGCTGTCCTGGTAAATCTTGGTCACAGCATTCAGCCCGAACTTCTGTAGCATTCGAGCCATGGTATTTCTTTCAGGATCCGATTCTTTGGTAAGGATCAGGGCATTGATCTCATTGAGCCTGGCAATGGGGCTGAAATCAAAATTCTTGGGTATCCTCTCATTGGAATAAGCGTCGATGGTAAAGCTGAACTTGGACCCTGGACGCTCCTCATCGGTTTTAATGGTAGAGGGACTTTCCACCCAGATTTCACCATGCATGAGTTCCACCAGTTGCTTTGCAATGGCAGTTCCCAGTCCTGTACCACCAAATTTACGCTGTACCGATCCACGTGCCTGGGTATAGCTTCCAAAGATCTCCTTGAGCCGATCTTTGGGTATTCCAATACCTGTATCTTCCACGGTAAATAGGATGTTCACATGGCTCTTGAAAGCCTCCATCAAGGTCGCACCG
>SPBY01000182.1 GCA_004525825.1 Bacteroidia bacterium | reverse complement strand
TTTTCCATGGCAGGAGCATCTCCTTTGCGAATTCTTCTTGCCAGTTCCACCTCCTCTTCTGCCGTAATCAAATCAACTTTTCCGATCTCATGAAGGTACTTATCCAGTGAAGGAGTCTCCCTGTTAGTTACCTGTTTGATGATCTTAAGTTGTCTCATTGGCAGATAGCTAGGGCAGTTAGTGGAGCTGAATATATATATTATTTTTGGTAGTTCATGATATTTCCACTAATATTGCATCAGAATTCCATTCTAGCGAACACTAGTTCCATTCTGAGTATATTCCAAATTATCTTGATTTAAAGAAATCCGCAAGGGTTCATTATTTAATTATCACACATACATGTACGATATTCTTGAATTAAACAAAAGGCTTCTTGCTGAATTGCGAGATATTGCCAAGGAGCTGAAAATTAAGCGTGTTGAGTCCTTAAAAAAGCAGGATTTGATCTATAAGATTCTTGACACCCAGGCCATTGTAATTTCCGAAAGCAAATCTGCCAGAAAAGACAGCCCCAGACAGGATTCTCCAAATATGCAGGCATCAGGAAGCAGCGTTGAGCGTGCTTCTTCTCCAGCAAGGAGAAAGCCAGGGAGGCCAAAGAAGGAGAAGAAACAGGAAGCTGAAATGAAGGCCGAAGCATCTGATGCAGTTTCTACTGAAGTCCCACCTGCCAGCTCCGATTTACCAAATGAAGGAGAACAAACCGCCAGGTCATCCGACCAGAAACCCTTCAAGAAAGAGGGAGGCCGGAGAGGCGATTTTCGTGACAAAAGGGGGGAGAGAAACGAGCCACGAGAGCAGCGCGACCGTGGTGATCGAAATGAAAGATCCGATCGTAACGACAACCGTGATCTACGCGATAACCGCGATAACCGCGACAACCGCGACCAGCGCGAAAACCGCGACCAGCGCGACAACCGCGACCAGCATGACAACCGTGAGCAGCGTGACAACCGTGAGCAGCGTGACAACCGCGAGCAGCGTGACAACCGTGAGCAGCGTGACAATCGTGAGCAGCGTGACATGCGTGACCGGAACGTTCCGAAGAAGCCCCAGGAGCGCCGCGAGGTGGACAAATACGATTTTGAGGGACTGATTACCAACTCAGGGGTTCTGGAGATCATGCCGGACGGTTACGGATTCTTGCGCTCGTCGGACTACAACTACCTTAATTCGCCCGACGATGTATATGTATCGCAGAGCCAGATCAAACTTTTTGGTCTGAAGACAGGCGACAATGTGACCGGGACCATCCGGCCTCCCAAAGAGGGTGAAAAGTATTTCCCGCTGATCAAAGTGGAAGAGATCAATGGACGCAGTCCCGATTTCATCCGCGACCGTGTACCTTTCGACTACCTGACCCCGCTTTTCCCCGAAGAGAAATTTACCCTGGTGGGGAACGGACAGCACAACCTGAGTGTAAGGGTGGTGGATATGTTTGCCCCCATTGGAAAAGGACAGCGTGGACTGATCGTGGCACAGCCCAAGACCGGAAAGACCGTATTGCTGAAGGATGTGGCCAATGCCATAGCTGCCAATCACCCTGAAGTTTATATGATTGTATTGCTGATCGATGAACGTCCCGAAGAGGTGACCGATATGGCCAGGAACGTGAATGCGGAGGTTATATCCTCCACCTTTGATGAACCCGCAGAGAGGCATGTCCGAATAGCCAACATCGTATTGGAGAAAGCCAAGCGGATGGTGGAGTGCGGTCATGACGTAGTAATTCTGCTTGACTCCATCACCAGGCTGGCCAGGGCGTACAACACCATCTCACCCGCTTCGGGCAAGGTGCTTTCAGGGGGTGTGGATGCAAATGCCCTGCACAAACCCAAACGTTTCTTTGGAGCGGCCAGGAACATTGAGGGCGGTGGCTCCCTTACCATTCTTGCTACTGCACTGACCGAAACCGGATCCAAGATGGATGAAGTGATATTTGAAGAGTTTAAGGGAACCGGCAACATGGAGCTGCAACTCGATCGCAAGCTTTCCAACAAGCGGGTCTACCCATCGGTGGATGTGAATCCTTCCAGCACACGTCGCGAAGACCTGCTGCTAGACAAGCCCATGCTCGATAAGATCTGGATCCTCAGGAATTACCTCTCCGACATGAATTCGGTGGAGGCCATGCAATTCCTCCGCGACCGCCTGTCGAAGACGAGCACCAACGAGGAGTTCCTGATCTCCATGAACAGCGACTAGAGCTGATGAAATTGATCCTTAAAAGTGACGGCCAACACCGTCACTTTTTTGGTTTATTTGAAATGGTTTTAAATTCTGTTCGCGTGATAACAATTACGCCTATTTTACTAATTTTGAGTGACTTCAATACTAATAGTTAACTAACTGTAATATAAATAATTAAGTAAAAATAACATGGCAAATAAGAAGAATTTCATGACTTGTGACGGTAATTATGCCGCAGCGCATATTGCCTACATGTTCAGTGAGGTGGCTGCCATCTATCCCATCACCCCATCCTCCAACATGGCAGAATATGTGGATGAGTGGTCGGCCAATGGCAGAAAAAACATTTTTGGCGAGACTGTGAAGGTAGCAGAAATGCAATCAGAAGCAGGTGCTTCCGGTGCAGTTCACGGATCACTTCAGAGTGGTGCCCTGACCTCCACTTTTACCGCATCACAGGGTCTCTTGCTCATGATTCCTAACATGTACAAAATGGCCGGTGAATTGTTGCCCGGTGTTTTTCATGTCTCGGCCCGTAGCTTGGCAGCCCAGGCACTTTCGATCTTTGGTGACCACAGCGATGTGATGGCCACCAGGAATACCGGATTTGCCATGCTGGCCACCGGGAGTGTACAGGAAGTGATGGACCTGGCCTCAGTAGCCCACCTGGCTGCCATCAAAACAAGAATTCCCTTCCTCCATTTCTTTGACGGCTTCCGCACCTCTCATGAGATTCAAAAAATAGAAGCACTGGACCAGAACGAACTGGCCAAGCTGATGGATATGGATGCTTTGAAGGCATTCAGGGACAACGCTCTTAATCCGGAGCATCCTGTAACCAGAGGTCTGGCTCAGAATCCCGATATCTATTTCCAGACACGCGAAGCTGCCAACAAGTATTACGACGCAATTCCCGATGTAGTGGCTGACTATATGAAAGAGATCAGCAAACTTACCGGACGGGAGTATAAGCCCTTTACCTATTATGGCGCAGACAATGCGGAAAACATTGTGATAGCGATGGGTTCCATTACGGAAACCCTGAAAGAGGTGGTCGATCACCTGAATGCCAACGGTGAAAAGGTAGGTCTGCTTTCTGTGCACCTGTACAGACCTTTCTCAGCCAAGTATTTCATGGATGTACTTCCCAAGTCGGTGAAACGTATATCTGTGCTTGACCGCACCAAGGAGCCCGGAGCCAATGGAGAACCTCTTCTATTGGATATCAGGGACCTGTTCTACGGTCGGGAGAATGCTCCTCTGATCGTGGGCGGACGCTACGGACTCTCCTCCAAGGACACCACGCCGGCCATGATGATTTCTGTCTTTGACAATCTTAAGATGGCCGAACCCAAGAACCGCTTCACAGTGGGTATTGTGGATGATGTGACTTTCACATCTTTGCCACTGCTTCCCGAGATCTCCCTGGGTGCTGCTGGGACCTTTGAAGGTAAATTCTACGGACTGGGTTCAGACGGAACCGTGGGTGCCAATAAGAATTCCATCATGATCATCGGTGAGTCGACCGATAAGTATTGCCAGGCCTATTTCGCGTACGATTCAAAGAAATCGGGCGGGATCACCACTTCTCACCTGAGATTTGGTAACAAGCCCATCCGTTCCCCTTACCTGGTGGTAACTCCCGATTTCGTTGCCTGCTCCGTGCCTTCCTATCTTGAGAAGTACGACATGCTGAAGGGACTGAAGGACGGTGGTACCTTCCTGCTCAACTCCATCTGGAGCGACGAGGAGACCATCAAACACCTTCCTAACCATGTGAAGCGTTACATGGCCGAGCACAAGATCAATTTCTACATCATCAACGCCACCAAACTGGCCCAGGATATTGGTTTGGGCAACCGCACCAACACCATCATGCAGAGTGCTTTCTTTAAGATTGCCAATATCATTCCTTACGACCAGGCTGTTGAAGAGATGCGTAAGTTCACCATTAAGAGCTTCGGACGCAAAGGTGAAGAGGTGGTCAATATGAACTTTGGCGCCATCGAGAAAGGCGAAAATGTCACTAAAGTTGAGGTGAATGCCGAATGGGCCAAATTGAAAGACGAGGCCCTAAAGGATGACAGGGTAGGGGTACCCGACTTTGTGAGGAACGTGGTGGAACCCATCAACAACCTGGCAGGGGATGATCTTCCTGTGAGTGCTTTCCTCGGACGTGAAGACGGAACCTTTCCCTCAGGAACTTCCCAGTGGGAGAAGCGCGGAATTGCTGTGAACGTACCCGAGTGGATCGCAGATAACTGCATCCAGTGTAACCAGTGTGCCTATGTTTGTCCCCACGCTGCCATCCGTCCTTTCCTGATTGATGACGATGAAGCCAAAGCACTGCCCGAGGGAATGGAAACTCTGAAGGCAATTGGCAAGGCATTTGACGGACTGAAGTTCAAAATACAGGTAAGTGTACTGGATTGTACCGGTTGCGGTAACTGTGCCGATGTCTGTCCTTCCAAGATCAAGGCCCTGGAGATGAAACCGCTGGCTAGCCAGGATGCTGAGATCCCCAGGTGGGATCACCTGATCAGGGAGATCTCCTACAAAGACACCCTGGTGGACAAGAAACAGACCGTGAAGAACAGTCAGTTTGCCCAAGTCATGTTCGAATTCTCAGGAGCTTGTGCAGGTTGCGGCGAAACTCCCTATATCAAGCTGATCACACAATTGTATGGCGATCAGATGATGGTGGCCAATGCCACAGGTTGTTCCTCCATTTATGGGGGTTCGGCTCCTTCCACTCCTTACTGTGCAAATGTAGAAGGACAGGGTCCCGCATGGGCCAACTCTCTGTTCGAGGACAATGCGGAGTACGGATTCGGAATGGCTATTGGTGTGAACAAGAACCGTGAGCGCATTATGCATATGATGGAAGCTGCCATGGACGAGGTGAAACCTGCTACCAAAGAAGCTTTTGGTGAGTGGATCGCTTCCATGAAGAATAGCGAAGCTTCTAAGGCTGCTTCAGCCAAGTTGCTTGAAGTACTCAACGGTGAGAAGCATGCAATTGCTGAAGAGATCAAGAGTCTGAAGCACTACCTGGTGAAAAAGTCAATCTGGATCTTTGGTGGTGACGGATGGGCCTATGACATCGGTTTCGGGGGACTCGACCACGTACTCGCCTCGGGCGAAGATGTGAACGTCCTGGTGATGGATACCGAGGTCTATTCTAATACCGGCGGACAGGCTTCCAAAGCTACTCCAGTAGGTGCTGTGGCTAAATTTGCTGCATCAGGAAAGAAGATTCGCAAGAAGGACCTGGGCATGATGGCCATGACCTACGGATATGTATACGTGGCACAGGTCTCCATGGGAGCCAGCCAGTCTCAGTATCTGAAGGCTATCAGGGAAGCTGAAGCCTATCCGGGTCCCTCCATGATCATTGCTTACTCTCCCTGTATTAATCATGGGCTGCGTGCAGGCATGGGTAAAAGTCAAAGACAGGCGAAGCAGGCCGTAGAAAGTGGCTACTGGCACCTCTACCGCTACAATCCTGTTATGGAAGAAGAGGGTAAGAATCCCTTCCTGCTGGACTCCAAGGAGCCCCAGTGGGATCAGTTCCAGGGATTCCTGCAATCGGAAGTACGTTATACCTCCTTACAGAAGGCCTTCCCTGCAGAAGCTGCCCAACTGTTCAAAGCTGCTCAGACCAATGCCAAGTGGCGTTATGACAGCTATGTACGGATGGCAAGCCTGGACTTCGCTCCTACTACCTAGTAGATAAACCTACATATAGTAAAAAAAACCGCCCGGGAAACCAGGCGGTTTTTTTTTATCTTTGCCCGCAAATTGAAGAATTTGGGAAGGATTCTGGCCATAGATTATGGGAACAAAAGGACGGGATTGGCTGTGACCGATCCGGGGCAGATGATCGCATCTCCCCTGGAGACCGTTTTCACCCACGAATTGATGCACTTCCTGCAGGCCTATTTTGAAAAGGAGCTTGTGGACCTTCTGGTGGTGGGGCATCCCAGGCAAATGGATTATTCTGATTCGGAATCGCTGAAGCATATACGTTTCTTTGTGCAAGCATTTAAAAAGCGTTTCGAAAAGATTCCGGTGGAATGGGTGGATGAGCGCTTCTCCTCCAAGTTGGCCATGGATGCCATGATAACAGGAGGAATGAAGAAATCTGACCGGAGGCTAAAGGGAAATATCGATAAGGTAAGTGCGGCGATTATCCTTCAAAGCTACCTGGAGAAAAAAACAATCTCGGGGAACAGGCGTTAGTAGAAA
>SPBY01000462.1 GCA_004525825.1 Bacteroidia bacterium | reverse complement strand
TGGTAGGCATCGCCCATCAGAAAGTACATGTAGGGATTGCTGTAATGGGTCCCCCATTGTTCCGTAATTTTGAGAACCTGTTCCCAGTTTTTGATGGCTTCCTCATATTCAAGCATCTTATAGTGGGCAAATCCAACTTGATGCCAATACAATGGATCCATATCATCAAGCGCAATAAGTTGTTTCAGATATTTGATTTCTTCCTGGGGCGTTTCATAAAAGTATGCATGTAACTGGTCCAGGGTCAGTTTCTCTTTCAAAGGTAAATATTCTCTTTTTTCATAAGCCACCTGAACCGATTGCTTTGCCTGAGAGTCTCTGCCGTACATCAGATTGGCAAATGAAAGAAATACATGTGCATTCACGAAGTTTGAATCAACTTCAACTGCTTTTGAAAACCAGCCAATAGCTTCTTCCAGTTCCATAAATTTAAAGGCATCCCATCCACGAATATAGTGCTTAAAGGCTTCCGAGGATTGGGTTAATGAATTTCCACGAATGCCCAGGGAGGTGTTCTGATCAGAGATTTTTTTAATCTCCATATAATTCTTCATCATCCCTGACAGGGAATCGGCCAGCATGAAAAAATCATCTTCAGAATCTCCGTTTATTTGATAGGTTTTATAGATTTCTTCGGTTTCCGCATCCATCAGTTGGGCATTCACACGGATTTTTTTCCCGGCTCTCAGTATGTTGCCAAGAATTAATGTCCTGGTCTCAAGTTTCTGACCCAGGTCACTGGTAAATGAAGAAGAAAGGGAGGCAATATTGATGTCTTTTTTGTTATTCAGGACCTCATTAACAGCCTGATAATTGCGAACCGATAACTCTTCGGAATTTGAAAGATTGGTAATTAAAAGATTTTGAAAACCGCCCTGCCAAACATTTAGAAGGGAATCGCCCGATAAATTTCCAAAGGGCAATACGGCCACGGAGATTTTACCATCCAGATCTCTTTCTCCCTCGAAGGTGTCCTGATTAAATATTTTTGGATATACCAGGATCCCTACCGCAACAAGCAATACCGCAATAACAATGTCGCTGGGTCGGAGTTTCCGGCGCCCGGTAACTAATGGTTCCTTGTTTTCATCTGTAATATCCAAAGGTTCAGTTTTTATTACTCCCTGGGGTGTGATGTCAAAGAGCCATGCCAGGACTGCTGTTACCGGGAAACCAACGATCAAAAGCAGTATGACCAGGGTCGGCACCCAATCAGGAAATCCCAGTGGATCTACCACGTTATTGGTTAATTCAATGATTATGAACGCGGCTCCTGCATACATGGCAAGTACGCTGAGAACCTTTCGACGTCTTAATTCCTGCCAGAAACTGGCTATCGGATTGGTTTTTTTGGGCATAAGTACATAGTTGGATAATCGCAATATAGCATCTAATGGCTTAAGAATCAAATGCACCAATAGGCAGCTTCATCCTCTGCACTATTTCAATATAGCGAGGTTCATCGTGGTAGGGTCTTAAATAGGGAATCACACCGAGGTAGGGATTGGATGGATCTCGTCTGATGTAGGCTCTTTCAAGCCAGAACAGCGTCTTTTCGGTGTTGCCAGCATAAGCATAAAGCATGGTTGCGTGTTGAGCCGAAGCCCCGGTAAAACGCTCTGTCCAATTATCTGCTGCAGCATTTAGTGCCTTTTCGAAACCTGCCTTGCTATATTCCCTGTCCAAAGTTTCGATCACTATATCATCGGCCAGTTGTTTGAAAACCTTTCTCAGTTCAATTATTGCAAGGTCATATTCATCTGTTTCAGTATAACTCTGAAAAAGTACCAACATGAGTAATGGATTGTTTGGCATCATCGTTTGAAGTTGTTTCGCTCGGTCAATGCACAAATCATATTTTGATTCAATCATAAGTTCCACGGTTGCCAGCACCTGGATTAAAGGATTCTTGGGATCGATTTCCAGGGCCAGTGTAATCTGTTCTCTCATTTCTTCGGGTCTCTTTAAAAGCATCATCAAATGCGAATAGTAGGCTCTGGCTTCTGAAAAATTTGGATTTATTTCAAGACAGCGCATTAGTGAGCTTTCTCCTCCTTCCCAGTCAAAATCGGTCCATACTTTTTTAATCCCATCATAATAATATACCTCAGCACTTGGATTATCCAGCTGAAGTGCACGGGACATAAATTCTTCCAGTTTTAGATTGGCTTCATCGGGGGTGACATAATCCATTTGTTTTAAAAAAGCCCAAACTCCTGCTATACCCGCGTAGGCTGAAGCATACTCCGGATCAATTTCTAGGGCTTTGTTAAAATAATCCAACGCTGATTGCTGACTCTCCCTTGTAAGGAATCCCATGTGAAATTTACCCTTCAGGTATAATTCATAGGCATCCGGATCAATGGGTCTCGGTTTAGCCAGTTGAGTTTGTTGCTCAGGGGAAAGTGGTAATCGGATTTCATTGGCTATATCCTTGATTACCCAATTGTATAAATTCAGGATATTGCTCATATCCGAATCATAGGATTTTGACCAGAGCAGCTGTTCTTCAGGAAATGCACTGAAAAGTTTAAATTGGACACAAACATTATCCCCCAAACACATGACATTCGTTTCCACTACCGCATCTACTATCAGCTCTGATGCTATTTCAGGAATTGACTTGTCTAAATCCTTAAACGTATTTGAGGTAGTTTTAGAAACGACCCGCAGTCCGTTTATCTTTCCCATATCCCCGATTAACGAAGCATGCATCCCTGATACGAAGTAATCGAGCTCCTCATTGCCCGTGAAATTATCAAAAGGAAGGACCACTAACGATTGGATGGAACCTGCCTGCACCTGCTTGAAACCACCTGCCAGATTGAATATGATCAAACCGACAATAACAACTAAGCTCACATAGGTTGCTATCTTCCATCCATAAGAGACTACAGGTTTATCCCCAGCTTGCATTTCGTTCAGAGCCTTGGTTTTTTCAACTCCCTTCGAGGTCAAATCGAAAATCCAGGAAACAACCAAGGTAACTACAGCCCCCAGGATCAGGAGGTAAAGAACTACATCAATGGACAAATCCGGGAGACCCAGCCTTGGGAATATGATGTCAGCAGCTTCAAGAATAATAAATGCTGTTCCAGCATAGATTGCTAATGATCTATGAACATTTCGTCTCTTAATCTCCTGCCAGAATAAGGAAAGCTTATTTTGATGACCAGGCATTTAGGTTTTGTGGTTAATTGTTTCAGAATTAGAAAAGTACCAAAGTCATTTCTACCCTAAGAAACAAAACTTTCCTGACGATTGTTCAGCTTCTTACTTGATTGAAATGCAAATACCGGGGATGTGACTTCGATCATGGCTCTCAGGGGTTGATAATTACAGAGTCAAGCTGGTGACAAAAAATCCTCCGATCCTTTAGTGAGCTTATCTATGGAAGAAACCCCGTGATATCCTCCTTACTGAGAAAT
>SPBY01000628.1 GCA_004525825.1 Bacteroidia bacterium | reverse complement strand
GCGCTACCGTTGTACCCTGGCATTCCCCTGCCAGATGCTCCAGACCTGGTCCTCATCGGCCGGTTGTGCATAGTCTGTCTCCAGGGTGGCCACCAGGGCCCCACTGGCCCATCCAAACTGGATCCATTTTGCAGGTTCCCATCCCCTGAGGATGGCATAGAGCATACCGCTTACAAAACCATCTCCACCACCTATCCGGTCGTATACATAAATATCACGGGGCTCTACCACGTGCCAGTTACCATTTTCCGAGATAATTCCTCCCCACATATGGTGGTTGGAACTGATCACCTGGCGCAGGGTGGTGGCATACACTGATACATCGGGGAAAGCCTTCGCCACTCGATTGATCATCCCTTTGAATCCGTCAATCTTAGCAGCCAGATCCTTGCCCCCGGCCTCGGGACCTTCAATTTCCAGACAGAGCTGGAAATCCTCTTCGTTCCCGATCAAAATATCGGAAAGAGAGGCAATTTCAGCAAAGATCTCATGCAGCTCCTTCTCCCGACCCGTCCAGAAAGAGGCCCGATGGTTCAGGTCAAATGAGATGCGGCAGCCATGCTTTTTGGCTGCCCTGGCAATCTCCAGGCAAAACTGGCTGGTTTCCGGCGAAAGGGCCGCGATCAGACCGGAAAGATGCACAATCTGGGCTCCCTCGTCCCCGAATATCCTCTCCAGGTCAAAATCCTTCACATTCAGCGTGCGGCCCACCTCTCCGGCCCGGTCGTTATGTACCCGGGGTCCACGTGAACCGTGACCTGCATCGGCAATATTGATCTGATGGCGGTAGCCCCAGGGACTCCCCTGTTCCACCTCCGGACCTTCATAGTCCATGTGGCGGCTGGCCAGGTTGTCCTTGATTAACCGGGCAATGGGACTCCCTTTCACAAAGGTGGTGAGAATTTTCACCCGCAATCCCAGGTAGGAGGCGGTGCTTCCCACATTGGATTCGGCACTGGTGGCCTGCATCTTAAATAATTCGCTGCTATGCACGGGCTGTCCATTTACCGGCGTAATCCTGATTCCCATGCTGGTGGGAATGATCATCGCATACTTGGCATCTTTCCTTAATTCCATTTCAAAAGTCTAAAAATAGTATTATTAAAACTCATGCTGATACACAAAGTCTCTTAAGTTAAGCGTGTCTCCCATCTCCGCCTGCAATCCTTCGAGTTTAGAAAACATCTCTGGTATGAGTTCCTTGTGGTGGTAACCTTTCGATAAATCATGCATCTCGTAAGGATCGTTGTCCAGATCAAAGAGCCTGACAACCCCGGCCTTCGGGTAAACAATCAACTTGTAGTTATCCACCCTGATCATTCGTTGCAGGTCCATGTAGGCTCCATAGATTTCAGGATAGTTGGATGTGGACTCCTTCTCTTCTATAAAAGGCTTCAGGCTGTTAAATTCCACCCATTCGGGTACTTTCCCCCCGGCATAATCAATGGCCGTGGCCATGATATCCTGCAGGTAGACTGCCATTTCTCGCTTCTCTCCTTCGGGAATATCCGGACCCACCACAATCATGGGAGGACGCATGCTATGGTCGTACATACTCTGTTTCCCCATCAAACCGTGCTGTCCCACCGAAAGTCCATGATCGGCCGAAAAGAAGATGTAGGTATTGTCGGCCTGACCGGTCTTCTTCAGGTGCTCCAGGATTCGCCCGATTTGTGCATCCATGTGGCTGATGATGGCGTAGTACTCCTGTCTGTGCACTTTGACAGCATATTCGGTTCGGGGAAAGGGTCCCAGCTTCTCGTCCCTCAGTATGGCGCTGCATCCGATTGAATCTTTGTAGGGGTATACGGGAAGAAAGTTTGGCGGAACTGAAATATTTTCCAACGGGTACATTTCCACATACTCCCTGGGCGATTGTCTTGGATCGTGAGGTGCATTGAAAGCCACATACATAAAGAAGGGATTCTCTGATTGGGCCGATTGGTCCAGGAACTCCATGGTTTCGTTGGCCACCACCTCGCTCCAGTGGGTACCTCCCTCCCAGAAACCACCAAAGGCTGTATCCCAGGGGGTCCATTCCCAATCGTTCTCATCCAGCGGCCGGTCGTACATCTCCGGAACCGCTCCGGGCATACCTCCCCGGACCGATCCCACCGTCTGGAAGATCTCAGAAGGTTGGATGTTCACATGCCACTTGCCGGTCATGTAGGTATCGTAGCCCAGCCTCTCCATCTCTTTGCTCCAGAGCTCTCCCCGGACTGCCAGTGTATCCAGCTTTGTTTAAAGGGTATTGGCCCGCCACAGAAACCTTCCTGTATTGAACATGGTCCTGGAAGCCACGCAAATAGCCCCATGCCACCCTCCCATGTTGAAAGCGGTGGTAAAGACAGTACCATGCCGCGCCATTTCATCCAGGGTGGGGGTGAAAACTTCCTCGTTACCCAGCTCCCTGATGGTGTTGTAGCACTGATCATCTGCAAAAACAAAGAGGATGTTGGGCGGATCCTTTTTGT
>SPBY01000185.1 GCA_004525825.1 Bacteroidia bacterium | reverse complement strand
GATTCAGCCAGCACTGTCCGGCTGGCCCAGAACATCGGGCTGTATGCCCCGGACCAGTAATATGGGGACGGAAGTACATAGTCCAGCATGGGGCCCATTAATAGGATTCCAAAACCTTTAGAAACGGCCCTTCCCATCACTTTGTTTTCAGCAAATGCACCCAGGAAGAGGAGCAGGATCAGTGACTGGCTTGCAATTACGACGGAGATTATTATGAGCTGAACCAGGCTCAGGCTTCCAGTCAGATCAAGTAGAATCATGAAAAGGAGGATCGCTACAAAGCTAATTACCAGTGGGATACCCATTCGTAGCTTCAGGTATCCGCTTTTACCGGTGGGGGTGACCGAAATGGCTGTGATGATCCCCCCATCACGTTCATCCAGGAGTATAAACCCGTATACCATTCCCATCATCATGGGGATCAGCATCAGGAAGAAGGTCCCGGCCTGCCTGTAGTATGGCGACAGATCAAAATTCCATTGGCCCATCACCATTTCAATGACCCAGGGAATCAGGAATTGCATCAAAGCCCATAGAATGAAAGGTACCGCCATGCTCAGCATAAGCATGGGATCCCCTTTTAGCAGTTTTAAATCGTATGTAAGTCTGCGAAGGTTCATGGTTTAATTATACACCAGTTTTTTATTTACCCTGTGCAATGCATACCTGAAAGCCAAAATGCCCCAGGCACTCATGAAGAGGAGATCGCAAATCAATCTCCAGGCAGGAAGCGGATCCATGGCGCCAAGCATGATATCGAGGGAGGCAATGTAAGGCAGAAAGAGAAAAGCCGGGTGCTGATCGAGCAGCAGGTAGGGGATCACCGGCAGAAGGAACAGCATGGAGACTGCCATCTGGATCCCAAAATACTGGTTGATGGTTTCCACCCCGGCAGCCAGTCCCAGTCCAAGCATGGCAAAGGTCCCTGCCGTAAAAGTGACTGTTAGCAGGAGCACCAGGGTATAGGCAGAGAAATTCCAGACTGGGAGGTATACCAGGATGCTCATAACTACTGCAATAAGCGAGAGGGAGATGGTTTTGGACCAGATGTAGCGGGAGGGCTCCAGGGGAGTCACAAACAGGCTGTGGATCACAGCTTGTTGTTTTTCCAGTAGTACCAGTGCCCCGATAAAAAGCACTCCCAGCATGGTGGTATCGGTGAGGATCATGATCAGGCTGACCATCATTCTGTTCTCCCTGGGTACATTTAAAAGCACCAGGACATAGAGGGCAGAAACCACAAAGTAGACCAGCCAGAATCCCTGTCTCCACTGCAGGGTGATCTCCGTTTTTATAAGCCCTTTCATGTGCGGGATCCTTTTTATTGCTTGAGTTGCTGTCCGGTGACCTGGATGAAAATTTCCTCCAGCGAGGCCTCCATGGTATGTATGGTAAGCACTTCCCTGGTCTTCAGAATCTCCTGGAAAAGCTGGTCGTTAGCCAATCCCTGCATAGGAAATTCCCGGGTGAGAGACTCTTCGTCTTCAGTGTAGCTTACCCGCACCTTCTTTTCACCATGTCTCAGTTTCAAAGCTGAGGTAGAGTCGATCACAGGCAGGGTGCCTTCTACCATAAAGGCCAGCCGTTGGCAAAGTTCGCCGGCATCATCCATGTGGTGGGTGGTGAGGAAGATGGTGACCCCCTGTTGCTGCAGGTCCAGGATGATGTCCTTCATAATCCGCGCATTGCCCGGGTCGAGACCAGCCGTGGGTTCGTCCAGGAAAAGAACCTCTGGTCTGTTCAGCAGGGAACGGATGAAGTTCAGGCGCATCTTCATCCCCTTGGAAAAGGCAGATACCCTGGTATCGCGATCCTCTGAAAGACCCACCAAAGCCAGCAGTTCTTCCGGATCGCGCGTGGCCGATTTGAAAAAGGAAGCAAAGAGTTGCAGGTTTTCCAGCGCGGTCAGTTTCAGGTAGAGGTTGGGAAACTCAAAGGCCACCCCGATCTTCTCATAAAAAGAACGGTCCATCTTCTCCAGGTTGGTACCATTCACCTCCACTGATCCCCGGTAGCCTTTCAACAGTCCGTTCAAGACCTTCTGGGTGGTACTTTTCCCCGCACCCGATGGTCCCAGGAAACCAAATATTTCTCCTTCCTTTATTTCAAAACTGATATCCTTCAGTACTGGCTTGTCCGATCCCGGGTAGGAATAAGTCAGGTTGCGAACCTGTATCATCAGAGTCTAATGCTGATGGAAGGCCTCGGAGACAAAGGAGAGTACCTCGGGGAGCGCTTCCCTCCAGTAGGTCCAGGTATGTCCCCCGTCACGGATCCGGAACTCATGCGGAATCTCCTTTTTCCGCATGGCGATGTGCACCAGTGAATTTCCTTCGTAAAGGAAATCATCGTCACCGCAGTCTATGTACCATCTGACTACCTTATCCCGGTTCTCGGGTGTCACATCGGCTTGGTCGGGCATGGCCTTAATCAGTTCCAGGGCGCTGTGTTTTTTGTACCAGTTATCAATCTCTTCTTCGGTGCCTTCACCCCAGCCCATTCGCTTCATCTGTCTATCCATATCCTCCCTGTTGAGTGGGCCACAGCTGGCGCTGAGGGGACAGGCTGAGGAGAACAGTTCGGGGTGGTGAAGGGCATACATAAAGGTGCCGCCTCCGCCCATGGAGAGTCCGGAGATGGCCCTGTACCGTTTCTCTTTTTTAATTCTGTAGGTATCTTCGATATAAGGCATGAACTCCACAAAGAAGAAATCTTCGTAGCGCCAGTCGTCTTTCAGGTCATTGAAATAACCCCTTTGTTTGGTATTTGCATCGGGCATCACAATGATCATGGGAGTGGCCTTACCCTCTTTGATGGCCTTATCTGCCATGTGCAATACTTCGCCAAACTGCACCCATCCTGTCTGGTCGTCGCCGGCTCCGTGCAAGAGATAGAGGACCGGATAGCTGCGTTCCGAGGATTCGTAATCGGGAGGCAGGTAGATAGCATAGTTGCGGTCCATCCCCAGGATGTTGCTGTTCATGCTGAGCTGGTCATTGACTTTGCCTGTCTGGGCGGAGACCATCATGGCCAGGGCCAGGATTGAAATGATCAGAGATGCTTTTTTCATGTTCTGCGTTTTTGTTCAGTTAGTGTGGTTCTGCTATAAAGGTATAATCTAAAATCATTAATTTGTAGTGTTTAAGCCGGCTTTTATTGGACCATGAACCATCTTTCTTTCGCATTGCAACCTGGGCTGTGTTTTTTGCCAGAACTGGAACCTCAGTCACCAGGGTTCGGGAAGGGACTGTGAAATTGAGGACCTGGCTTCGATGATGCTTCGACTGCAGGAGGACTAGAAAGAGATTACATTCATTATAATTATTGAAATTGTCTGATAAACTTTGCTCTCCCCGGTTCACACACTGGCAGACGCCAAGCGTAACCTGAGGTACCACATCAAATACAGCCACCTCAAGTACTGGGCCGGGTTTATCTTAACCGGGATCTAGCCAGCCTCCTTTACTATGTTTGAATTCCTGGGTTATTCCGGAAGATTGAGTCTTCCCAGGAATTCTTCAAAACGGGGGTCTTTCCATAACTCTTTGAACTCCGGTTGCACCGCGGCCCATGCGGTGAAGGCATGGTGCGGCTCGTAATTCAGCCATTTAAAAGCTTCATCCATTCTACCGAGTCCGTTATAGACCCAGGCTAGACCGACGGCATTCCAATTGTTCGGGTCCACACTCTCCAACTGCTTAACGATCTCTTCCGCTTCGGCTGTATGTCCTGTGACTGCATAGGTGTAACCCAGTCCCCACGACCACCAAGGGTAAAGCTCAATCATTTTCTGGTGTGTTTCAATGGCATCCTCCGGCATTCCAGCCTGCAAATAGGCCATCCCGAGCACAAAATACCCCGCTGGATAATCTTCTTCAATTTCAAATGACTCCAGAGCGATTTCAATGGCCTTTTCCATCTGTCCGTCTGAATAATATAAAACACCCATATAAGCTGTATTCAAAGCATTGAAGGGATCATATTTCCGGGCAAGGTTATGCTCCCTGAGGGCTCCCTCCGTGTCGCCGAAAAGGTACAGGGCCCAGGCAAAATGATAATGGGTAATGGCCAGGTTGGGATTAATTCTCAGCGCTTTCTCCAGATACTCCCTGGCCAGATCAAATTTCCAGAGTTCATAGAGGTAAACCTCCCCCAGGGCCGTATATATCTCTGCCATGGTCGTATCCAGTTTGAATGCCTTTGAAGCAGCGGCTTCGGCTTTCGTTAAAGCATCACCCGGGTCCAGGGGGCTGTGCGCAAGCTCCAGGTAACCTAGTGCAAGGCCAGCATGGGCAAAAGGTTCGGCCGGATCGATCCTCACAGCTTCATGCAGGTATTCCAGCCCCTTTTCCATACCCTCAGGCGTCAGCAGGTTTAAATTGTACATGCCCCGGAGATATGCCTTGTAACAATCGGGATTGATCTCCCTTTTAATGCCAAGTTTCTCCTCTTCATCAGGTGATAGAGCCAGGTTGACTCTTCGAGCGATCTGATTGGCAAGACTGCTGTAAAATCCAAGGATATGCATGTAATCGCTAGATAAGGTTTCCGCCCAGACGACGTTTTCCTCCGGATCTAAATGGATCAACCTGAGCTGGAGGGTTACTGAATCTTCGGATGCCAGTACAGAAGTTTCCACCAGGTAATCCACATCTATTTCCCTGGCAATCTCAGCGATGGGTTTATCATAATTTTTAAAGGCATCCACCGTGCTCCGGGAAATGATCCTGAGGGGTCTGAACCGACTTACTTTGGAGAGTTCATGGATCAGTGATTCATGCTGCCCTGCGATCACCCAATCCTGGTCGGGGTTCCCTGTGAAACTGGTAAAAGGAAGCACAGCCAGCGAAACTTCTGGAAGTTGCATTGCCGCTGAAATGTTTGGAAATGCAGCATCCTCTGTATTGTGCTGATAAACGTATCGAACAGCTGAAAAAATCAGGAGGCCGATCACCACTACTGCGGGAATGGTAAACCAGAGTCTTTTCAGAAGGATTTTAAACACCCCTACTCCTTTTTCTTCTTCCTTCGGCTTTTCCCTGCTGAATATCCAGGTTAAGAAGAGGGCAATAGGAAGGCCAATGATCATGATAATCAGCATTATATCCCTGAATCTTGCTGTCAGGTCATAATGACTGATAAAATAATCAGTCATCTCCAGGATAAGCCAGCCGCTACTGAGGTATATCAGCAATGTCTGTATGACCGGGAGGGAGATGAATTTCTTAATGTTTTTGTTTTCAGACATTTGTTGGGTTTTTCGTTCATATAAATATATGGCATCCAGGAGCGAAAGTCAAATGAGGATTGTTGCCGGTGATTGCAAGAGATTCTATAATTTTAAGATGTGAATGGATACCATTTCAAACCGGGATATGTCAGACTGCACCGAAGCGGGGTGTTGAAGAGGCGGGGAGAGGTACTCTGGGAGATCCTGAAAGATTGCCGGCTTTGCCCCAGGGAATGCGGGGTGAACCGTCTGGAAGGGGAGAAGGGATTCTGTAAAGCTGGCTCCAAGCTGAGGGTGGCTTCTTTCCAGGCTCACTTCGGGGAGGAGAGGCCCCTGGTGGGGATTGGCGGATCGGGAACCATTTTCCTGAGTCATTGTAATCTGGGCTGTGTTTTTTGCCAGAACTGGGACCTCAGTCACCAGGGTTCGGGAAGGGACTGTGAAATTGAGGACCTGGCCTCGATGATGCTTCAACTGCAGGAGGAGGGTTGTCAGAACATCAACGTGGTCACTCCTACTCATTATTCCCCCCATGTGTTGCTGGCCCTGGACCTGGCTGCTTCCCAAGGATTGAGATTGCCCCTGGTCTACAATACCTGCGGATGGGAAAGACCGGATATCCTGGAGCTACTTGATGGAGTGGTGGATATCTACCTGGCCGATTTCAAATACACGGACCCGGACATGGCCAGAGCCTATTCCGCGGAGGCCAAGAGCTATCCTCTGGTCACCATGTCAGCTCTGCTGGAGATGAACCGCCAGGTGGGAGTGGCCAGGTCGGAAAGAAACGGGGTGATCTACCGGGGCCTGATGATCCGCCACCTGGTGATGCCGGGCGAGGTCAGTGGTTCAATGGATGCAATGCGTTGGAT
The DNA here is from genome assembly GCA_004525825.1 of Bacteroidia bacterium. Taxonomy (GTDB): domain Bacteria; phylum Bacteroidota; class Bacteroidia; order Bacteroidales. Next base: position 205 of record SPBY01000185.1, on the reverse strand, counting down.
TGCAGGAAGCCTGCCTGCTGATACCTATGTGAATATTATGCTCCAATACCGGCCCGCCTACCGTGCTCACCTTTATCCGGAAATCGATCGTCCTGTGAGCAGGGACGAGTACACCAGGGTGGTGGAAGAAGCCCGCTGCTTCGGCCTTACAAATCTTGATGTGGATATCTGATACGGAGCCCGATGGACTTATTTCCAATCGTAG
>SPBY01000018.1 GCA_004525825.1 Bacteroidia bacterium | reverse complement strand
GGTCCAAAGACTCGTTCAGGTAACGGCTGATCTTTACGCACTCGTCGATAGAGATACCCTCGGGCATGTCCACATGCACAGTAATGACATTCCCGGGTTTCACAAGCACCTCCACGAGGAAGATTTCGGTCCCCCCGATATACTGCAACACCAGATCTGTTATATGCTCGGTCGTAATCATTTTTTCAGCTAACAAAATAGGGAGCTAAAGGCCCCCTAGAACTACAATCTCCTAACGACGACGCAAAATTACAAATAATCGTGAATTTTACAAAAAACAAGACGTTTTTTCGCTGATACAAACCCGATTATGGCAATAAAAGTATAATTTTGTGCCACAAATGACCCAGATGGGGAAAAGCTCCTCTACAAACAAATTGAAAATCATCAATGATCCCGTGTATGGATTCATAAAAATCCAATACAATGTGGTCTTTGACCTGATTGAACATCCTCTGTTTCAACGCATGCGCAGGATTAAGCAGTTGGGTCTCACCCACTTAGTTTATCCCGGGGCCAACCATACCCGGTTCCAGCACGCTGTGGGCGCCATGCATCTCATGAGCCTGGCCATCGAGGTCATCCGTTCCAAAGCCCATCAGATCACAGATGAGGAGGCCAAAGCGGTAACCATCGCCATTTTGCTCCACGATATCGGGCACGGACCCTTTTCCCATTCCCTGGAACGCAGTCTGATCAAAGACACCACCCATGAAAGCCTCAGCCTGATGTTCATGGAACAGCTTAACCAGGAATTTGGAGGAGAACTGACCCTGGCCATTAAGATCTTCAGGAACCAGTATCATAAGAAGTTCCTGCACCAGCTGGTATCCAGTCAGCTCGACATGGACCGTCTGGACTACCTGAAGAGAGACAGCTTTTTTACCGGAGTCACAGAGGGTGTGATCGGATCTGACCGGATCATTAAGATGCTGAATGTGCTGAACGATCAGCTGGTGGTGGACGAAAAGGGGATCTACTCCATCGAGAAATTTCTTATTGCCCGCCGGCTGATGTACTGGCAGGTCTACCTTCACCGGACCGTGGTTGCGTCAGAACAACTGCTGGTAATGATGCTCCGAAGGGCAGAAACGCTCGCCTCAGAAGGTGCTCAGCTATTTGCCACACCGGCACTTGCTTACTTTCTTCAACGCGATCACGCTCACTCCCTGGAACAATTTGCTCAGCTTGATGACAACGATATTCTCGCTTCGGCAAAAAGCTGGTGCAGCCATAGTGATCCTGTGTTGTCTATGCTCTCAGACGGCCTGGTCAACCGAAGGCTTCTTTCGGTGGAACTGGCCGATCGTCCCTTTCAGGCTGAACGCATTGATGCCCTGCGTGAAAGAGTGGCTGTCTCCCTCTCCATTTCTGCCGGAGAAGCAGAGTATCTGGTGGTTTCGGACAGCGTTAGTAATTTTGCTTACAGTGATATGGACGACAGGATCACCATCATGGACAAAAATGGAAACACCCGCGATATTGCCGATGCCTCTGATATGCTGAACATATCGGTACTCTCGAAAACCGTACGCAAATATTTTCTTTGTTACCCCCGCAATATAAAAGAAATGAAGTAGTTTTACCCCGTTTTAAAACAAAGTATATGAACTTTACAGCATCTGTTATTGCTGAATTCCTGAAAGGATCGGTGGAGGGTAATCCGGAAGCCGCAGTCAATGATGTCTCTAAGATTGAGGAGGGAAGAGCCGGTACAATTTCTTTCCTGGCCAACCCAAAATATGAAAAATACATCTATGACACTAAGTCTTCCATAGTGATTGTCAATGCGGATTTCTCCCCCCAGAAAAGCATTCCCGCCACACTGATCCGGGTGCAAAATGCCTATGAGGCTTTTGCAGCCCTGCTCAGACTTTACGAACAGAGCAAACCCAAGAAAAGCGGAATCAGCAAACAGGCGAGCATCTCCGAATCAGCCACAGTGGGAAAAGATATATACGTGGGTGAGTTTACTGTGGTCTCTGACAACGCGATCCTGGATGATGGTGTTCAGCTCTACCCCCAGGTTTACGTGGGTGACCGGGTAACAATCGGCGAGGGTACCATCCTCCATGCAGGGGTAAAAGTGTACGAGGGATGTGTGATCGGGGCCCATTGTGTGATCCATTCGGGTGCCATCATCGGGGCCGACGGGTTTGGTTTTGCCCCCAATCAGGAGAACAATTACGAAAAGGTTCCCCAGCTGGGAAAAGTTATTATTGAGGACCATGTGGAAATAGGTGCCAATACCACGGTGGACCGCTCCACCATGGGCGCCACCATTCTGCGCAAGGGAGTAAAACTGGACAACCTGATAATGGTCGGTCACAATGTGGAAATCGGCGAAAATACTGTTATCGCTGCCCAGAGTGGAGTCTCGGGCTCCTCCAAGATAGGGAAAAACTGCATGTTCGGAGGGCAGGTGGGACTGATTGGTCACATCACTATAGCAAACGGGGTGAAAATTGCAGCCCAGTCAGGAATTACCAAAGACATTAAAGAGGAAGGGATTGTAATTCAGGGATCCCCAGCCTTTGAATTCGGGCCTTACCAGCGCAGTATGGCGATTTTCAGAAACCTTCCGAAGCTGGTAAACCAAATTAACGACCTGGACAAAAGAACTCAGAACCTTTAACATATACGAATCACCCGGTTCCTCTTTATTTTATATATTTGAAATAGAAGTATGGCGGAAAAACAGAGAACTCTTAAGGCTCCCATTTCATTCAAAGGAAAGGGTCTTCATACGGGGGTAGAAGTCAACATGACCTTCCAACCCGCCCCCGACAGTCACGGCTACATATTTAAACGAACAGACCTCCCCGGTCAACCCCTTATCAATGCATTGGCCGAAAATGTGGTGGAAACAGAAAGAGGAACTGTTCTGGAAGAGAATGGAGCCCGCATTTCCACCATTGAACATGTACTGGCCTCTTTTGTGGGAATGGGCATCGACAATGTGCTGGTGGAAGTGGATGGACCGGAGGCTCCCATCCTGGATGGAAGCTCAAAGGAATATGCCGAAGCCATTGCCAAGACAGGAGCCGTAGATCAGGAGACCGACCGTAAATACTTCATGTTGAAGGAAAAAGTGGAGTATTACGATGAGAAACATGGAATCCATATCATAGCGTATCCCGACAAGGTACAGAGCATCAACGTATTGATCGATTATAATTCCGAAGTGCTGGGCAATCAGCATGCCTCCCTCGACGAGCTGCAAAGTTTCCAGGACGAAATCGCTCCCTGCCGGACCTTCGTGTTTCTGCACGAATTGGAGTACCTGGCCAAAAACAACCTGATCAAAGGCGGGGATCTGGACAATGCCATTGTGATCGTTGATCGCAAGATGGAACAGGAGGAGCTGGACCGCCTGGCAGACCTGTTTAACAAACCTCATATCACTGTTCAACCCGAAGGCATCCTCAACAACGTGGACCTTCGTTTTTCCAATGAGCCTGCCAGGCACAAGCTGCTCGATTTGATGGGTGATCTGGCCCTGGTGGGCAGGTGGTTCAAGGCCAAAATCATTGCTACCCGTCCGGGTCACCACAGCAACAACGAGTTTGCAAGGGCCCTTAGACAGGTGATGAAGAAAGCAGCCCTGCAAAAGAAAATCCCGGTCTACAACTCCAATGAGGTGCCGTTGATTGACATCAACGAAGTGAAACGAAGGTTGCCACACCGCTACCCCTTCCTCATGGTGGACAAAGTGATCCACCTGGATGAAAAGTCGGTCGTGGGAATTAAGAATGTCACCGTAAACGAACCTTTCTTTGTGGGACACTTCCCCGAGGAACCGGTCATGCCCGGAGTACTGCAAATAGAGGCTGCCGCCCAGGTGGGAGGGATTCTGGTATTGGGAACGGTCCCCGACCCTGAAAATTACTCCACCTATTTCCTGAAAATCGATAAGGTCAAGTTCAAGAGAAAGGTGATCCCCGGCGATACACTGATTATCAAAGTGGACCTGCTTGAGCCCATCAGACGAGGCATTGCCCTGGTGTTTGCGGAAATATTTGTGGGATCCCAGCTGGCCATGGAGGGAGAGCTGATGGCACAGATCGTTAAAACAAAAAACAATGATTAGCAAACTCTCAAATGTCCACAAGGGGGCAAAGATTGCCGACGATGTGATCGTGGAAGGCTTTGCCACCATCCAGGAAGATGTAGAAATTGGTTCGGGCAGCTGGATCGGTCCCAATACCGTCATCATGAATGGTGCGCGGATCGGTAAAAATGTTAAGATCTTTCCAGGTGCTGTGATTTCGGGAGATCCCCAGGATCTGAAATTCAAGGGAGAATATACCCTTACCGAAATTGGGGATAACACCATCATCCGGGAATATGTCACCATCAACAAAGGAACCCGTGCCAAGGAAAAAACCTTGGTGGGAAAGGATTGCCTGATCATGTCCTATGTGCACATTGCCCATGACTGCGTCTTGCAGGACCGGGTGATCCTGGGCAGCTATGCCGGACTGGCCGGGGAGGTGGAAGTAGATAACTGGGCCATCATAAGTCCGGGTACCCTGGTCCACCAGTTTGTGAGGATCGGTGCCCATGTGATGATCCAGGGAGGGAGCAAGGTTTCAAAGGATGTACCCCCTTTCTCTTTGTCTGGCAGGGAGCCCATCTCATTCACTGGCATCAACTCCATTGGTCTGCGAAGAAGGGGCTTTACCAACGATACCATCTATGCCATTCAGGAAGTGTACCGCATCATTTACCAGAGGGGACTGAATATTTCCGATGCCATGGAATTTGTGGAAGCCAACCTTCCTGCTTCCAGGGAACGGGACGAGATCATCCTGTTTGTGAGGGAATCCAAACGGGGAATTATCCGGGGTTACTTCGACGGGAAAGCCGAATAAAGCTACTTGGGATTTCTGTTTGATTCTCGAATAAGATTAATTAGATTTGGGGTGATTGTATTCACACCAAACCCATTTTCCCTATGGAATTCCAGTCCAGGCAAATGAAATGGCAACAAGGTGCGCTTGTGGCCCTCCGCTTTCTCATAGGATGGCACATGCTCTATGAAGGCCTCTACAAACTTATCCACCCCGAATGGTCGGCCCTGGCCTTTCTTGCCAACGCGCAGGGCTTCCTCTCCGGCATTGCTGGCTGGATTGTCTCCAGCCCGGGTGTTCTGAATACCGTGGATGCTCTAAATACCTGGGGACTAATCGCCATTGGCCTGGGCCTGGTCCTGGGTTTGTTCACCCGGGGAGCCGCACTGGCCGGCTGTGCCCTCCTTCTCTTATATTACCTATTCAATCCGCCTTTTATCACCTCAGCCCCGGGCGCTTCCGTGGAAGGGAATTATCTCCTGGTCAGTAAAACCCTGATCGAAGCGGTGGTACTGCTCTACATTGCAGTTACGCCACTCTCCAGTCGCTTTGGACTGGACATGCTCAGGAAAAAATATCACGCATAAATATCACCCCATGACAAAGGAAAATGGATCCGGCATCGACCGGAGAGATATGCTGAAGACCCTGGCCGGCATTCCCATCCTGGGAGCACTTGGCATCCAGTTATTTCGAAAAAGCGCTTATGATGACAAGCACAACATCCAGCAGGAGATCGTCCGCGAATTGGGACTGGAGGACCTGATGAATGCCATCAGGCCCGTCACTCACCAGCAGGGTGATCTGATTCGTCTGGGGATTGCAGGCTTCGGAATGCGGGGTCCTCAACTGGCCCAAGCCTTGGGTTTCCTTGAAAAATCCAGTTTTGAAAAAACTGTGGTCGATGGTTCCCTGGATGCACAGATCCGGGAGGGGAACCTCAATGTGGCCATCACCGGGATCTGCGATGTATTTGACCTCCATGCCGAGCTCGCTCTGGCCACCGCGGCCCATGACATTCATACCGGGGGTGAGTTTGCCTCCGCTCATCCCGTAAAACGATTCAGGTACTACCATGACATGCTCGCCGATCCCAACATTGACGCGATCATTATCGCCACGCCGGACCACCACCATGCACAGATGACCATCGATGCCATACAGGCAGGGAAACATGTGTACTGCGAAAAGAGCCTGATCCACCGGGAGGAAGAGATCTATGCCACCTACGGGGCTGTGAAAAACAGCAGCCTGGTCTTCCAGCTGGGACACCAGTATCCGCAGACAGCAGCCTTCCAGGTGGCCAATGAGATCCTCAAACGCAGATGGCTGGGCAAGATCTCCCACGTGGAGACCACCACCAACCGGAACTCCCCTAACGGGGCCTGGATCCGCCATGTGGACAACGAGGGCAAAACCAAACCCGGAGACGCGCAGAGCATCGACTGGAAACAGTGGCTGGGCAAGGCTCCTGAAGTACCCTTCAGCATCCAGCGCTTTTACAGCTGGGCCCGTTATTTTGACTACGACACCGGGCTCTTTGGACAACTCTTTTCGCACGAATTCGATGCGGTTAACCAGCTGCTGCATATGGGAATTCCCAAAACTGCTTTTTCGTCGGGCGGACAGTATACGTATAAGGAATTTGGAGATATGCCCGATGTACTGCATACCACCTTCGAGTACCCGAATAAGGAACTGACTCTGACCTACAGTGCCAACCTGACTTCCTCCAAAGCCAGGGGAAGGACCCTCTACGGGCAGGATGCGGCCATGACCGTAGGTGGAACCCTTTCGGTGGTTCCGGACGGGAGTTCGGAACAATTCGCCGACCTGCTGGAACGCGGACTTATTTCCCCGGATTCACCTATGATGGAAATGCTCGAGGGATCCCGTACAGCAAGTGTCGTGGATGCGGTCTCTTCGGCCACCGCCCAGTACTATGCCACAAGGGGACTTACTTCCACCAGTATCGGGGGACAGGAATGGGATGTGACTCACCTGCACCTGAAGGAATGGCTGGATTGTATCAGAAATGGCGGTACTCCCTCGTCCAATATCGAGAAAGCTTTTGAGGAAGGTGTGGTCATTGCCATGGCCGATATCAGCTACCGGGAGAATTGCCGGACTGAATGGGATCCGGAAGCACGCCGGATCAAACGTATCTAGCAGACCGCCTTATTCAGGAAACATGATCCCAGCCCTGGGCCTGCAGGGGAATCGCACTTCCATCGTTGCCCACCAGCAGGGCAGATCCTTTTTTATCTGTGATGTTTCCAATGATGCTAACACTCTGTATGGCAGTTATCTTGTCATGAGCTGAGAGGGGTACTGTAAAGAGCAATTCATAATCTTCTCCCCCGTGCAAGGCTGCCACCATGGGTTCCATCCCAAACTCCCTGGCTGCTTCTGCAGTCTCATCAAGCACTGGAATCCTTTCGTCGTAGACCTGGCAGCCGCATTCTGAAGCCTTGCAAATGTGAAGCAGCTCCGAAGAGAGTCCGTCCGATATATCAATCATGGCCCCTGGTTTGATCCCTGCTTCTTTCAGCTCCAGGAGCACATCCACCCGGGGTTCGGGTTTCAGAAAACGCCGCAGGATATAATCATAGCCGGATAACTCGGGCTGAAACTCCGGATCCTTGGCATGCAGCTGCTTCTCACGTTCCAGGATCTTCAGACCCATGAAGGCAGCTCCCAGGTCGCCGGTCACACAGATCAGCTGATTGTTAAGGGCCCCGCTTCGGAAGGTCACTTCCTCTTTCAGGGCGGTGCCGATGGCTGTGACCGAAATGACCAGCCCGGTCATGGATCCTGAAGTATCGCCTCCCACCAGGTCCACCTTGAAGCGCTCGCAGGCCAGTTTCACTCCCTCGTAGAACTCCTCCAGGGCCTCCACCGAGAATTTACCTGAGATTCCCAGGGAAACCGTAATCTGGCGGGGAGCGGCATTCATGGCATAAACATCCGACAGGTTAACCACCACCGCCTTATAGCCCAGGTGCCTCAACGGGGTATAGACCAGGTCGAAATGGATTCCTTCCAGGAGCAGATCGGTGGTAATTACCTGGTAATAAGCGCCATGATCGATTACAGCAGCATCATCACCCACTCCCATCTTTGTGCTCTCCTGTCTGTTGATAAATCCTGAGGTCAGATGGTCGATCAGACCAAATTCTCCAAGTTCCTCAATGGTCCGGACTTTCTTTGCTGTCATGACACAAATGTAAGCACAGTTTCGTATATTTGGGCTCTATTTTAAATTAATCTTATTTACAATTAGCTCGGATTTGACAGACCAGGAGAAGATATTGAGCGAGGTAACGGACAGTGATTACAAATTTGGTTTTCACACCGATATAGAAACCGAGACCATCCCCAAAGGGCTGAGTGAAGATGTGGTACGCTTGATCTCTGCCAAAAAGGAGGAACCAGAATGGCTCACCGAAGCCAGGCTGAAAGCATACCGCCACTGGCTGACCATGAAGATGCCCAAGTGGGCAAACCTGAAAATACCCGAGATCCACTACCAGGACATCATCTACTACGCGGCTCCCAAACAGGGTGCAAAATACGAGAGCATGGACGAAGTGGATCCTGAGCTGCTCGACACTTTCAACAAACTGGGAATCCCCCTGGAGGAACAGAAACAGCTTGCCGGGGTGGCCGTCGATGCGGTGATGGACAGCGTTTCGGTGAAAACCACTTTCCAGGATACCCTGGCCGACAAAGGGATCATTTTCTGCTCTTTCAGTGAAGCAGTTAAGAACCATCCTGATCTGATCAAGAAATACATGGGTTCGGTGGTTCCCTATACTGACAACTTCTTTGCAGCCCTCAATTCAGCAGTTTTCAGCGATGGCTCGTTTTGTTACATTCCCAAGGGGGTACGTTGTCCCATGGAGCTCTCCACCTATTTCAGGATCAATGCAGCCAATACGGGTCAGTTCGAACGTACGCTGATTGTAGCAGAGGACGACTCCTATGTGAGCTATCTGGAAGGATGTACCGCTCCCATACGCGATGAGAACCAGCTGCATGCAGCCATCGTGGAGATAGTGGCCATGGAGAATGCCGAGGTGAAGTATTCCACGGTGCAGAACTGGTACCCGGGCAACAAGGACGGGATAGGCGGCGTTTATAATTTTGTCACCAAGCGGGGAATCTGCAAGGGCGACAACTCAAAAATCTCCTGGACCCAGGTGGAAACCGGTTCGGCAGTGACCTGGAAGTACCCCAGCTGCATTCTACGAGGAAACAACTCCGTGGGAGAATTTTATTCGGTGGCAGTGACCAATAACCATCAGCAGGCCGACACCGGGACCAAGATGATCCACATCGGGAAAAATACCCGTTCCACCATCATCTCCAAAGGGATCAGTGCCGGGAAGAGTCAAAACTCTTATCGCGGACTGGTGAAAGTGCTGAAAGGTGCCCAGAACGCCAGGAACTACTCCCAATGCGACAGCCTCTTGCTGGGCGACAAGTGCGGGGCTCATACCTTTCCTTACCTGGAGGTGGATAACAAAAGTGCCATTGTGGAACATGAAGCCACCACCTCTAAAATCGGTGAGGACCAGATCTTCTACTGCAACCAGCGGGGAATCGATACGGAGAACGCCATCAGCCTGATCGTAAACGGATATGCCAAAGAGGTATTGAATAAGCTGCCGATGGAGTTTGCAGTGGAGGCACAGAAATTACTGGCCATTACCCTGGAAGGAAGTGTGGGATGAAGAAAGTTAATAGGTTAGTAAGTTAGTGACCTAACATAATAACACACTAACATACTAACACGAGCAAAGCGAGAATTATGCTGGATATAAAGGACCTTAGAGTAAGTATTGAGGATAAGGAGATTCTGAAAGGGATCAACCTGAAGGTGAAAAAGGGTGAGGTGCATGCCATCATGGGACCCAATGGTTCTGGAAAAAGCACCCTGGCCTCGGCCCTTGCGGGGCGTGACTATTTTGATATTACCCATGGAAAGATCTTGTATGAAGGCAAGGACCTGACAGAGCTTTCCCCCGAAGACAGGGCCAGGGAAGGCATTTTCCTTGGATTCCAGTATCCTGTTGAGATCCCGGGAGTAAGCATGGTCAACTTTCTTCGCACGGCCATCAACTCCATACGGAAATACAGGAACCAGGATCCGCTCCCGGCAGGGGATTTTTTGAAGCTGATGCGGGAAAAGAAAAAGATCGTGGAAATCGATTCGGACCTGACCAATAGATCGGTGAACGAAGGCTTCTCGGGCGGAGAAAAAAAGAAGAACGAGATTTTCCAAATGGCTCTCCTGGAACCCAAACTGGCCATCCTGGATGAAACCGATTCGGGACTCGATATCGATGCTCTTCGCATTGTATCCAACGGCGTAAACAAACTTCGTTCCCCCGAAAATGCCACCATCATAATCACCCACTACCAGCGGCTGCTGGACTACATCGTACCCGATTTTGTACATGTGCTTTACAAGGGACGCATCGTTAAATCGGGCGACAAGAGCCTGGCCAAAGAGCTGGAGGAGCACGGCTACGACTGGATCAAACAGGAAGTGGACTCAGAGGTATAATACAGGGCCATATAAAAGAGGCTATGGAAACACTCACGGCGACAGATAAATATCTTGATCTTTTTGAGCAAAAGCGGAAAGAGATCAGCAAGGGCGATCCGCAGTTTATGAAGGAGCTGCGTGAAGAAGCGATCGCATCTTTCCGGCAATCGGGTTTCCCGGTTCGGAAGGAGGAACGCTATAAGTACACCCACCTGGAGCCAGTGTTTGACGAAGAACTCAATTTCGATTTTCATCCCCGCGACATACGCTTTGACGATAGTGAACTCTTCCGCTGTGATGTGCCCCTGCTGGATGCACATGTGCTTACGGTACTGAACGGATTCTTTCACCATCCCGGGGGACCGGCACTAAGCGAACTGGATAATGGCATTATTTACGGCAGCCTGAAGGAAGCCATCCACACTCACCCTGGTCTGGTGGAAAAATACCTGGGGAAAAATGCCCAAACAGATGACGAACCATTTGTGGCCCTCAACACCGCTTTTTCACAGGATGGTATTTTCCTCTACGTTCCCAAGGGGGTTCAAATGGAAAAACCGATCCAAATCATTCACCTCTTGCTTTCAGACAAAAACCAGATGGTGCAGCACCGCAATCTCTTTGTGCTGGAGAAGAATGCCGCGGCCCAGGTCATCGTCTGTGATCACACCCTCTCTCTCCTCACATGTTTCTCACCAATTCGGTGACCGAAGCTTATGCCGGCGAGAATTCTGATCTGGACTTGCTCCGGCTCCAGAACGAACACAACAATTCCTGCCAGGTGACCAACACCTGGATCAAGCAGGATCGCCATTCGCGCTGCCAGCATGGTACCATCACCCTGCATGGGGGTATGGTCAGGAACAACCTCAGGATCAGCATGGAGGGCGAAGGAGCCGAAACCAGTGCACTGGGACTTTTCCTTACCGATAAGAGTCAACATGTGGACAGCTATACGGTGATAGAGCACAATCAGCCGCACTGTACCAGCAACCAGTACTACAAAGGGGTACTGGACGATGTTTCTACGGGCGTATTCAACGGGAAGATCCATGTCCACCCCGATGCACAGAAGACTGAAGCTTTCCAGACCAACAACAACATCCTGCTTTCCGATACGGCCAGGATGAATACCAAGCCCCGATTGGAAATATATGCCGACGATGTGAAATGCAGTCACGGTGCCACCGTGGGACAGCTGGATGAAGAGGCCTTGTTTTATCTTCAATCGAGAGGGATTCCCAAAGATGAGGGCAGGCTGATGCTGATGGATGCCTTTGCCTGGGATGTGATCTCAAAAATCAAACAAGCCTCCCTGCAGGACCGGATCACCGACCTGGTGGGGAAACGGCTGCGTGGGGAGCTTTCCAGGTGTAACAATTGTGCCATGCATTGCGAGGATTAAAGAGTACTCACCATGGGCTTCAACATCGAACAAATAAGAAAGGATTTCCCCATCCTGCAGCAGCAGGTTTATAACAAACCACTGATCTACCTGGATAACGGGGCAACCACACATAAGCCACAGGTGGTGATCGACACCCTGCGAACGATCTATGAAAAGCAAAACTCTTCTATTCACCGGGCCATTCATTACCTGAGTGAGCAGATGACCAGCCGTTATGAATCTGCCAGGGAGACAGTCCGCTCCTTCATCAATGCTGCCTCCATCCGGGAAATCATCTTCACCAGCGGAGCCACTGGTTCGATCAATGCGGTGGCATTTTCATTCGGAGAGAAATATGTGGCAGCGGGCGATGAGATCCTGATCTCGGAAATGGAGCACCATTCAAACATTGTTCCCTGGCAAATGATGTGCGAACGGAAAGGGGCTCAGCTAAAGGTGATTCCCTTTGATGAGAAAGGGGAATTGCAGCTCGACCAACTGGATGAGCTGCTGAGCCATAAAACCAGGATCGTGGCATTGACTCACGCCTCCAATTCACTGGGGACCATCAACCCTGTGAAGGAGGTAATTCGCAGGGCGCACGAGCGGGAAATCCCCGTGCTGCTCGACGGAGCGCAGATGGTGCAGCACGGAGCAGTAGATGTTCGCGAGCTGGATTGTGATTTCTATGTCTTCTCCTCCCACAAGATTTTTGGTCCCACAGGATCGGGAGTGCTCTACGGAAAGGAAGCCCTCCTGGAGGAAATGCCACCCTACCAGGGGGGCGGCGATATGGTGGACCAGGTAAGCTTTGAGGGAACCACCTACAACACCCTGCCCTTCAAATTTGAAGCAGGAACCAGCCACTATACCGGGGCCATCGGCCTGGCTGCAGCCCTGGATTACATTCGTTCTGTGGGGATCGAAGAGATCGGTCGATACGAGCAGGAGCTGATCCGCTACACCCGGGAGAAACTGGAGGGGATCGAACAGCTTAAGATCTATGGAGAGTCTGAGAAACGCATCTCGGTGTTCTCCTTCCTGCTGGATAATATCCATACTTACGATGCGGGTATGATCCTTGATAAGATGGGCATCGCCGTTCGTACAGGGACCCATTGTACCCAGCCGGTGATGGATCATTTTGGAATTTCGGGAACCATTAGGGCCTCCCTGGTGTTTTATAATACCATGGAGGAGGTGGACCGTTTGGTGGAGGGAATCCGGACGACCATACAGATGTTATCATAATGACAAAGTGTAATGACAGACTTTAACGAAATACAACAAGATATCGTGGAAGAGTTCTCCGTATTTGAGGACTGGCTCGACAGGTACAACTACCTGATCGAACTGGGCAACGACCTCCCGGGAATCGATCCTCAGTACCGCACCAACGAATACCTGATCAACGGTTGCCAGTCCAAGGTATGGCTGCACGCCGACCTGGTGGATGGGAGACTCCAATTCAAAGCCGACAGCGATGCCATCATCGTCAAGGGCATTGTGGCCCTGCTGGTAAAGCTGATGAACAATCGCACCCCGGCCGAAATCCTGGAGAACGAACTCTTCTTCATCGACGGTATCGGCTTGCGGCAGAACCTGTCACCCACCCGCTCCAACGGACTTCTTGCCATGGTAAAAAAGATGCGCCTGTATGCCATGGCGTACCAGGCCAAAGAACAAAAAGCAAAGAACCATGAGTGAATCGCTGGATTTTTTAGAGATAGAGGGCAAGATCGTCGAAGCGCTGAAAACGGTGTATGATCCGGAAATTCCTGTCAATGTATATGACCTCGGTCTGATATACAAGATCGACTACAACGATGACAAGGAAGTGCATATTGAGATGACCCTCACGGCTCCCAACTGTCCCATGATAGACATGCTCCTGATGGACGTGGAGACTGCGGTGAACGCACTGGAGGAAGTGGAGAAGACCCACATCAATCTGGTGTTTGAGCCTCCATGGGATAAGAGCCTGCTGAGCGAGGAGGCCAAGCTGGAACTGGGCATGTTATAAGTCTGTAACCGAGGCGAACCGAGGCGAAGCCGAGCTCGGTGAAGCCGAAGGCTGAGCCAACGTCAAAGCTCGGTGAAGCCGAAGGCTGAGCCAAAGTCATAAAGTCCAAAATGGATTCAAAGATGTCCATAACTGAAATCTCAACTGCCATCAAAGAAAAGGCCCTGGAGCTGGGATTTGCCGACTGTGGGTTTTCTAAAGCAGAGTCTCTGCCCGAAGAAGCTGCCAGGCTTCAGGAATGGCTCGATGGGGGTTACCATGCCAGAATGGGCTACATGGCCAATCACTTCGAGAAAAGGACCGATCCCACCCTCCTGGTGGAAGGTGCGCGGAGCGTTATCTCCCTCTTATATAATTATTACACGGATAAAAAGCAGACAGATCCTGAAGCTCCGGTAATTTCCAAGTATGCCTATGGAAGGGATTACCACCTTGTGCTGAAGGAGAAGATGAATCGGCTCTTCTACTTCATCCGATCGCTTCATCCCGAAGCAGAAGGCCGGGTTTTTGTGGATTCGGCCCCGGTGCTGGACCGCTCCTGGGCCAGGAAAGCCGGGCTGGGGTGGATCGGGAAGAACTCCTGCCTGATCTCCCGAAAAGCCGGATCCTTTGTGTTTATCGGGGAGATCATCCTGAATCTGGAACTGGACTATAACCAGGTCCCGGAGGGCGATTTCTGCGGAAGCTGCAGGCGTTGTGTAGAGGCCTGTCCCACCGGAGCCATCCTGGAAAACCGGACGCTGGATTCAGAGCGGTGCATCTCTTACCAGACCATTGAGAACAAGGGGGAGATTTCCCCGGAGCTGGAAAGCTTACTGGCGGGGCGGGTCTTTGGATGCGACATTTGCCAGGACGTATGTCCCTGGAACCGCAAGGCCATCCTTCATGCAGAACCCGAATTTGAACCTTCAAGCGATGTATTGAATATGACCGCCGATCAATGGTCACACCTTGATCAGGAAAGGTACAAGGAACTGTTCATTGACTCGCCGGTGGAAAGGGCGGGTTTTTCAAAGCTGCTTAACAACCTTGCCTTCCTGCAAAAAAAAGCCTGAATCTTTCACGATTCTCCTGTAACAAGAACCGGGTTTCTTCGTCTTATGATTACAACCTTAAGACAAGACATCATGAAAAAGCTATTCTTTTCTGCCATCATACTGACATTCGGACTTTCACTGTTTGCCCAGCCTGCCGGGTTTGACAGGCTCTATTATGAATATAAGGGCGAAGAGGGTGTGATAGCCCTGAAAATTCCCGGCTTTGTGATGAAGCTGGCCGGATCCATCGCCGACCTGGACCATGAGGAGAAAGCGCTTCTCAAGTCGATCCGCTCAGTCACGGTCCTGACCATTGAGGAGGAAGATCTATATCACGGAGTGAATTTTGCCCGGGAGATCAATCTCTCCAGGATGGGAGCTGGCTACAAAATGCTGATGGAGGTGCACGACGGGGACGAAGATGTGATCATTGCCGCCAGGGAGAAAGATGGTAAACTCAGGGACCTGATCGTGGTGGTCGGAGGGGATGACAATGTACTGGTGCACGTGCGTGGCCGCATGGACAGCGATCTTCTTGAAAACCTGGCCAAAGTGGCCGGGATCGATGAACTGGAGATTACGGCACAGTTATAAGAGACTTACTCCAACAATTTTTTCAGATTATCCAGTACCATGGTCCATCCGCCTTCGGCATGGACTTTGGCCTCTTCCCCTGCAAACCCTTCCTGGGTAAGTGTGAGGGTGGTTTGATTACCCTCCGACGTCATCCTGTAAGTCACCAGTGAATAGTTTTCCGGGACATCTTCCAGACCGGAAAATCTACTCCAGTAATTGTACTGCAGCAATTTTTCCGCATCCACAGCCAGAATCGTTCCCTTATCCCGATACGTTTTCCCTTCCCATTCGCCCTGGAAT
>SPBY01000277.1 GCA_004525825.1 Bacteroidia bacterium | reverse complement strand
CGATCCGGCCATGCTGGACCGTTATATTCAGGTGAACATACGGACACCCATGCAATTGATCCATGCTTTTTGTCATCTGCATTCCGGAGAGCCGGATCACAGGAAAGGCATTCTCCTTATGTCCTCTCTGGCTGGATTGTGGGGTACACAGTTGCTGGCCCCCTACGGGGGAAGCAAGGCCTTCATTCACATTCTGGCCGAGTCTCTGCATCATGAATTAAAAGAAGAGGGGTTCGATGTACTGGCTTGCATTGCCGGAGCGACCTCCACACCAGCCTACCTGGCTTCACTTCCTCCTGAAAAAATGAAAGTGCGGTCAACCATGGATCCAGATACAGTGGTTGAGGCTGGACTTCGCGCTTTGGGCCATAGATCTTTTGTGATCCCTGGTTTCAAAAATAAACTTATCTATTTCTTATTGACCAGGCTTCTGCCCAGGAGAACCTCTGTTCGAGTCATGAACCGTGCGGTTGGAGAGATGTACAAGGATAGACGATAGGAGTCTAGTTGTAGCATTACTAATCAAAAACACACTTACTTCATTTTATTATAAGCCAACTTGGCCCCAAGTAAGATGGTGTATTCGCCTATAATCTAAGTGTTTAAGCCCTTTGCTACTGAAGCCAAACTGATACAATTCTAAATGCTATGGGTTAAATAGGTACAATCAAAATATCATACGATGAAGAAAATCGGAATTTTAGGATCAGGAGTCGTGGCGAAAGTTTTGGCAAAAGGATTCCTCCAATATGGACATGAAGTGATCATAGGTACACGTGATCCTTCCAAACTTGAATTCTGGCGAGAAAGTGAACCTCATATAAAAAGCGTAATCAGCAGATTATTGCCGATTACGCTTTGGCATTTATGAGTTGATACACTAAGGGTAGTCAATTTCATGTGCTGTGACCCTGGCAGTAAGTGCAGTCACTGCAGCTTCAAGCGCATCCAAATCTGTTATAAGCGTACCGACAAGGCCTTCAAGTACTGCTACTCTGGCTTCCAGTAAATCCACATAGGCCCTGGTGGCAGCGTCCTGGGGACTGACAGGATCTAAAACATTAGTTATGAGCGCATTGCCCATATTTCCGCCCAAATCGCCAATCTGCGCTGGAGCATTTGTCAAAGAACCATAATCGCCATCAAAATCGTCAGCAGCATTCTTGTCCCAAGCAGTGAACGCTGTTTCATCGCCGCCTATATCAGCATCGGTATAATGTGCCAGGTCTGTAATGTCAGTTTCCACATGAGCATGAACGACCGGAGCAAGGGCCGGCACATCTGTCAAGTCATTATAACTTCCAGAAAAGCTACCGGAGGAGGCATCCACATAGGCCCTGGTGGCAGCATCCTGGGGATTGACTGGATCTGCAACATTTGTGATCCCAAGGCCCCCCATATCTCCAACAAAGTCATTGCTAACATCCATGTCCCACCCAATAAAAGCGGCTTCTGTACCATCAATGCTATCGTCTGTGTAATTGGTAAGGTCTGTAATATCGATGGCAGCATGAGTATGAACATCTGGAGCAAAGGTCAGGGGGACCTCAGTCAATTCTAAATAGCTTCCATCAAAATCGTCTGCTGTATCCTTGTCCCAATAAGTAAAAACTGCCTCTAAACCACTTATCGAATCATCTGTATAGTGTGCTAAATCACTAATCTCAGCTTCAAGATGTGCATGAATTGATGGGACGAAAGTAAGGGGAATATTAAGCAGGGAAGCATAACTACCGGTGGTTGCAACCGCTGCTAAATGTGGAGTATTTATAAGATCAGAATAATTGCCCGTGGTGGCAACTCTCGCCAGGGTGGGTGTTCCGGTTAAATCGGAATATGCCCCACTGAAACTGTCTCTCGACTCATTGGCATATAGAGCAAAGGGCACACTTAATAGTTCGGTAGTACCTAAATTGACTCCATTAACTATGATATTTAGGAAGTAAGGTCCATTACCCCATTGTACCGCAGACATGTTGGATGATGTGGATCCACGACCAACAGTCACCGATACCAGTCCATGAGCATTGGTTGAGGTATTATGAACCTCTGTGTATACCGTTGCTCCGTTTACGCTTCCCTGGACTATTTTTAATTGCAGAGTAACAAATTCACTTCCTCTGATAGTACCATCAGCATTTCTAAGATATGCCTGATATTTAAATGACAGCGGTGCCTGAGCGCATACACTTATTGCAAGCGCAAGAACAATGAAGGAAATATATGATCTTTTCATGACCTTATTTTTTAATTATTTTATGCGTTTGATTCTCTTCTACCCAAAGGAAATATATGCCACTGGGGAAGCTGGTAAAATCCAGTTCAAATGATAATGACCTTATGGTGCCATTTTCAAGTATCTTGCCATGTAAATCTACAATCCGGTACTTCAAATCCTGCTTCTCGGTCTCAACTATTAAAATATCCACGACAGGATTGGGGTATGCCTTAAGTACAAATTCAGCTTGTATTCCACGAATTGAAGTAACCACCATATTGCCCTGATGAATTCCTTGTGAGAGGAACATATCACCCACAGTAAAACTTTCAATGGCCAACTCCCCAAGTGTCCAGGTGATGTTTGTTGATGTAGCTTCAAAGTAGTCGCCTCCTGCAGCGATGACATAGCGATCGACCTTCTGTCCAAATGCCATAAGAGGCATTGCGATTAGAAAAAATATAAGTAGTTTTTTCATGATCTTAAGTATACAATATACTTTGCTAAATTAGAGAAATAATCATTCATTTAAATGATTATCACTTTTCAAAGCCTCAATTTAACTTTCTCTTTTGATGTACTGAGATGTACTGGTGATTAAATACCATTCAATTGGATAAAATGAAGGGAAACCAGGCATGAAGGTTCAGTGATTAATGCTGATATTTACTACATCATGGAATTCATTGAACATCCTGCAAAGGGAGGAAAGGCAGTTGAAATCAGTTCTGACAAGCTAGTGATCCAGTCTGAACAGGATGCACTGGATATCATGGCCAACATAGGATATCTTTATGACAGCCGGAAGATCATAGTCCACAAGAAAAACCTTGGGGAGGATTTTTTTGATTTAAGCAGCGGACTGGCCGGCGGGATTTTGCAGAAATTCTCCAACTACCGGGTCCGCCTGGCCGTGGTAGGGGATTTTTCAGGTTATGGAAGCAAGCGGCTGAAGGAGTTTATCCTGGAGAGCAACAAAGGCAGGCAGGTGAATTTTGTGGAGGACATATCAAAAGCAATAGAGACCCTTAATGGATAGGATTCAAACGACTTATTACAAGACTCCCTTTGGAGAGCTGATCCTGGGCTCCATGGAGCACCAATTGTGTTTATGTGACTGGCGCTTCCGGAAGATGAGAACCTCCATCGATGAGCGTATACAATCCGGACTGAAGGCCACTTATGCAGAGGAGGGATCGGACATTATCGAGGAGACCCAAGCTCAGCTTTCGCAATATTTCAGTGGAGAGAGAAAACAATTTGATCTTCCCCTCTTACTGGTAGGTTCAGAGTTTCAGAAGCAGGTATGGAATGAATTGATTCGGATTCCCTTTGGTAAAACAGAATCCTATGCAGATTTATCGAAGAAGTTGGGAAATATAGAAGCCATCAGAGCTGTAGCCTCTGCAAACGGTGCCAATGCCATATCAATCATTGTACCCTGCCACCGAATCCTGGGCAGCGATGGAAGCTTGACGGGTTATGCTGGCGGACTAGCGACTAAAAAGAAATTACTCCAGCTGGAAAAGGCCTTCCAGCAAGGGGAATTGCCTTTGGGATTCTAAGAAAATTATCCTATTCTGCCAGGTTCTGCAGGTCCACACACACCATTTTTTCCTGGTCCCTGACAATCAGCTTTCCCTGGCTGAATGCCAGTGGGGCCCATGCCTGGGATTTACTGGAAGAAAAGAAGGAAGCTTTACCAAGCTCTTTATATCCTTCCGGAGAAGGTTCGATGAGGTGAATGTCCCCATTTTTACCATTCTGGTTGATGATCAATCCATTTACCAGGATCATTGCACCCATTTCAAATCCAGGAGCTGAACCTTTTTCCCAAACCACCTCTCCATCCATGGTGAGACACATCATCTGGTTGGGATTCCCGCTATGGTTCAGGTATAGATGGTTTTCATATTGAACAGCTGGATGCATTTTGGACCCGGCCTCTTCGGTGAGGAAGAGCTCCTTGACTTGAAAATCCTCCCCTGTTTTTGTAATTTCAAGCATGATGGATACGGGATCATATCCTTTATCGTAGGAACAATCCGTCAGCATAAGTCTTTTATTGTCAATGACCACCGCAGGAGTAACGGTGAGGAAGGACTTTAAGCCAAGGTATTGCCAAAGCTCCTTTCCCGATTGTGCATCAAAGGCAACCACTTCGTGGGTAAGGGTAGAATCTTGCCGGTCGAAGGGACTAATCATTATGACCTGGTCAAGCCCTCCAAAACTGGCCAGGGTGGGAGAGACGTGAGAGGGATATCCTGACAGAGGGCGGGTTTTCCATACCAGTTTCCCCGTGATTTTTTCATAGGCTGCCACCCCGGCCTTCTGTCCATCGGGGGCTACTATGACCAGGTCGTTTAAGATCAGAGGTGATTGAGATACGCCCCAGGTGGTGAGTTCCCTGTCAAAATCCTCCAACAAATTGTGATTCCATATTGGTTTCCGGGTTTCCTTGTCAAAGCAATAGAAGTCCCCAAGGGGTCCAACACTCCATATATAATTCTTATCCACAGTTGGAACGGTCCTTGATCCGGGAAAAGAAATTTCACCCTTTGCCTCGTAGCTATAGTTCCAGATCTCTTCTCCTGTGTTTAAATCAAGACACCTCATGATGTCTGATTCACCCTTTTTTCTATCCAGGATAAACACTTCATCCCCATAAATGGCAGCCCCACCGAATCCTTCTCCCAGGGGAAGGGACCAGAGCACTTTGGGGCCTTTATCCGACCACGATCCTAAGATCTCCGTACCTGATATGGTGGCATTCCGATCCGGACCCAGGTACTGGTTCCAAGGTGTGGGTTGTGTACAAGCTTGAAGGAGGACAAGGATCAGGATCAGTTGGGGAATAATCTTCAGATATCTCATATGATGCATTTTAAATTGCGCCAAAATACGAAATGATTCAATGAAATAGTCACTACTTTTGCGAAAATCGAAATCATGTCCCCATGAAAATCT
>SPBY01000510.1 GCA_004525825.1 Bacteroidia bacterium | reverse complement strand
CTTTGCATTCAGTTCGGCATGGGCATCGGCCATGATTTTGGCATTGTCCATGGTAATCCCTGCGGCTTCCACCTGGGTATGGCTGCTAAGCACCTGCATGCCAAGATCCGTTACCATCTTTTTAAATTCGGCGGGAGCATAACCGTAAAACATACCTTCGGAATAACCGGCAAGTTCCACGTATTTATATCCAAGATCCGAGACCTTCTTTAATGAGCCCGGCACATCAGCGGCCATAGCATCGCGTATGGAATATAGCTGGAGTCCTACTCCAAAGCTTTTTACGTCCGTGGTTGCCGGTGTGCATCCAAGGGGACTAAACATGGCCATTCCCAGGGCACCTGCTCCTGATATCTTTAGAAATTCCCTGCGATTTTGTGAAGCTTTCATATCATTATATTTTTTTTGAAAGTAATATTTTTTTTCAATCCAGGACTTCCTCCTTAACCATCTCTTCAGTGCTGGTATAGGATTCATGAAGATGGATATCTGCTTTTACCAGTTGTACCACTTGTAAAAGCAGATTCTTGGTTTCTACAAGCATCTCCATATATGTTACGCTTTCCTTTCCCCCTTTGTGGGTTTTCTTGAGAATTTTGATCCGACTGCGAAAAATATCATTGGCCATGTTGATCAATTCATCACGCCTGGAAGTCAATTCGTTCAGATTGTCAGAATTCTTGTTTTTCAATAAGATGATAACGAAGTTGAAAAACTCACCCACCTTGACGTTGAAATCTTTTAGTGTTTCTATCTGCTCTTTGTCAAGCGGATGCTTGTTATCAAGGTGGTTAAATGCCGGCTGCACAATGTGCATGAGGGAGTAGCTCATCTCCTTCATATAGGTTACAACATGGGCATAATGGTGCCCACTCTCCATTTCGGATTCTTTAAACTTCTTCAATGTGTTGGGGATATTTGCACGGATCTCCTTAATATCTCTGCTCAGGTGTTTCACCTCTTTACTGAGTTTCTTTAATTCTTTGTGTTTCTCCTTGAACAGGTTGGTATATGTAAGAAAGAGAATTTTGGAGACCTTGATGATCGAGCTCATGACCTCATCATCGCAGGTTTTTAGTACTTCGTGGGATGCTGTGGTAATTTCATTGTCGAGTCTCTCCTGTTTCTCCACCCTAAGCTTATGGAATGCATGGGTTCTCAATAAGATAAAGACCGATAATCCCAACAGGATCAGGATCACAGGGAGTTTACCGAAAAAGATAAGCGAAGCGATCAGAAATGACGCGAGGAAAGCAATGAATGCGGTGAAAAACCACCCGCCGACTACAGTCAGCACCCCGGATATACGGAACACTGCACTTTCTCTTCCCCAGGCCCCATCGGCAAGCGAGGTTCCCATTGCCACCATAAAGGTGACATAGGTGGTGGAAAGGGGAAGCCTAAATGAGGTGCCGAGGGCAATCAGAATACTTGCAACAACAAGATTGACAGAAGCTCGGACCAGGTCAAATGCCAGCTTCTCTTCCTTGTCATCCCGGTCTATTTCAGCATCAAAACGGCCTTCCACAAATCTAGTGATGGCATGGGGTGTGATTTTATGAATGCCATTGCTGATCTCTACAGATTGCCTGATAATAAACCTGGCCAGGATTGAGGAGTCAAAACGTTCCGAGCCTTCGTCCTGCCGGCTAAGGTCAATGGTCGTAGCAGTCACAGATTTTGCTTTCTTCGAAAACCTGAGAGTAAGTACCATGATCAATCCAGCTGCAACCAGGAAATAGAGGGGAGTCTTAACGGATTCCTGCAGTGCGATCATCAGGAATCCCGATGCATCGGATGCTCCCGAAGCCATGAATGCCTTGAAAGATTCAAATCCGGCGAGTGGTACACCGATGAAATTCACCAGGTCGTTTCCGGCAAAGGCCATGGCCAGTGCAAATGTGCCAACCAGTACAATGATTTTTAATATGTTAACGCGGGTGAAGGAGACCAGGATCTGGAAGAGAATGGTCCACCCAGTGAAGCTGATCAACAGAATCTGGGTGGTATGGGATTTAATGTAAGCCAACATTTCAGTAGTAACCAGCGTGGATCCTTTGGCGCCCTTTATCAGAAGGAAATAGAGGATGGATGTGATGGCAAAACCACCCCAGATACCTGTCCAGTATTTTGAGGTCTTCTTCACATTGAAGGAAAAGGCCAGCCTCACAACCCATTGAATTATCATGCCCGCATTAAATGCAATAACCACCGATAAAAATATCCCCACAACGATTAAAACCGAGCTCTCGACATTGATGAAGGTGCCCACCGTATCTAATGTATTGACCTCCCGGGTGATTTTATAAATAGAAACAGCTACTGCTGCTCCCAGGATTCCAAATACAACGGAAACAGTGGTGGAAGTAGGCAATCCAATGGTGTTGAAGAAATCAAGCAGCAGGATGTTGGTGAGCATTACAGCCAGGAAAATGACCATGATTTCACTGAAGGCGAAGTACTCCGGATTGAAGATTCCTTTTCTGGCCACTTCCATCATTCCATTGGAAAAAATGGCCCCCACCAGAACCCAGATACCGGCAATGGTAAGAATCACTTTAAAAGGTGCAGCCTTTGCCCCGATGGCAGAGTTGAGAAAGTTAACCGCATCGTTGCTTACACCGACAATTAGGATGGAGATAGCCAGCAGGAACAGAACGCCGACAATCAGGATGTAATATGCTTCCATAGCATGGGGTGAAAAACACGGTAAGATAATGTAAATAGAACATTTTCCTGTAACAGTTTTTCGAAATATTATATCTATAATGAAGATTTGGAATACGGGATATTTGGTGAAACTTTATTCAGATTCAATTACCTGAAGAGCAGCTACATGGCACAGAATTGCCTGACCGATAGAGATGATCACATTTGCTTTAGTCTGGCTTATTGCCGTAACTTGTGATGCCTGCATTTCAAAGGGGCACAACTTTTTACTTTTAACTCGGATATTCAATGAAACCAGATGTCTATCGCCATCTACAACGTCACCTGGATAAAATGCCTGTTCCCTTTCCAGAGACCCAATCCGGTGTTGAAATTTCTTTGCTTAAGCAATTGTTTGACGAGGAGGAAGCGAGCATAGCTTTAAATCTGAGTGCCCTTCCGGAGAGTGTTGACAAAATTCATGCTCGCTTCAAGAGGGGTGAAGTCAGCAG
>SPBY01000197.1 GCA_004525825.1 Bacteroidia bacterium | reverse complement strand
TCTATAAGATGAATGCCCAGCAGTCATTTGAACTACTTTTCTCCTTCGATCCCTATACCTTTGAATATAAGCACATGACCAGCGGGCTGAAAAATCTCGCATATGCGGTCACCGCCGAAGACAGCATAGGGAATGAAAGTCTTTTCGGGCAGAATGTGCACAGAGCCGTCTCGGTGTCATCGGACTTTGATTTGTGCGAACTTAGCAATGAAGTTCTATGGACAGGGTATGAGGGCTGGGAAGGGCAAATCTCGGGATACAAATTATATGGGGCGATAGCCGGGGATCCTTTTCAGGAGCTTGATTTTGTGCAGGCCCCCCCCTTATCCTTCACCCACACCCAGGTGGAGGTGGATACCACTTACGTATATTACGTGGAAACGACCAATTCTAAGGGACTCACCTCCATTTCTTCCATTGATTCAGTCACCTCCATTTTTCCGGAAGCACCTTCTTACATCACCCTCGATTACATCTCCGTGATAGATGCGTCCACTGTAGAACTTCAGTTTTCGGCAGATATCAACGGGCCGGTGACCAGTTTCAGGATCATGCGCCGCAGCAATCCCGCAACTCCATTTACTGCAGTCGAAACGCTTTGGAACGTGGGACAAACCACATCGGTGTTCCAGGATCAATTTCCCACGGGAAGCATAAGTTACCAGTATATGATCCAATCCTTGTTTCAGCCAGTGGCATGCAACTCATCCCTGGTAATTTCTGAATCCAATACCGGAAACAGCATCCTGCTGGAGAATGAACTGGACGACCGCCTGCTAACCCTGAACTGGACAGCCTATTCAGAATATGAAACCGGGCTCATGGGATATATCATTCAACGCAGGGGCGGAGATGGTGAGTTCATCGATATTCAAACTGTGGGACCCAATACCACACAATGGCAGGAAACCATTGAGTCGGTAGTAAACGGCTTTCAACCAGGTGAAATACAGTACAGGGTGCTGGCGCTGAGTAATGATGGAGGCGTGGGCCAAGCTGGGACAAGCATCTCCAACATCACTTCTGTGACTGTGGAAACCGTGCTACAGATTCCCAATGCTTTTACCCCGGGCAATCCCGGCAGTAGTGGTGTGGATCATGAATTCAAGCCTTTGATGGACTTCGGACCCAAGGTATATCTTATGATGGTGGTGGACAGAGGCGGTCGCAAACTGTTTGAAA
The DNA here is from genome assembly GCA_004525825.1 of Bacteroidia bacterium. Lineage (GTDB taxonomy): Bacteria > Bacteroidota > Bacteroidia > Bacteroidales. Next base: position 4,976 of record SPBY01000197.1, on the reverse strand, counting down.
CCACCCAAGCGGACGTAGGATGGGATGGCAGGTTTCAGAACGGCGAATTTGTGAATGAAGGGGTCTATGTTTATTACATCCAGTACACCGATTACACGGGCCTGACCAGGTCGCTCACAGGGAATGTGACCGTACTGTATCCCTGATAGCCAAAAAACACTAATTTTGCATGTCAGGTCCATCCATGGACAGGAATAAAAACTATGGCAACAAAGGTAGTCACAGAAGATCAAGAGATAAGCAGCAGGCTCGAAAAGCTCATTGAGAACTGTTCCTTCTGCAAAACTGCCAAGGATGAGAAGCTGATCCGGAAAGCCTTTAAAATGGCCAATGATGCGCACAAGGGAATGCGCAGAAAATCGGGCGATCCTTTTATCATTCACCCTCTGGAGGTAGCATTTATTGTCAGCGAGGAGATCGGATTGGGCGTAACCAGTATAGTATGCGCCATTCTGCATGATGTGGTGGAAGATACCGATCTGACCATTGAGGACATCGAAAATGCTTTTGGCAAAAAGATCGCCTCCATCGTGGATGGACTCACCAAGATCTCCGGAGTCTTTGACAAGGAATCCAACTCCCTACAGGCGGAGAATTTCCGCAAGATGCTGCTTACCCTTTCGGACGACGTACGGGTGATCTTCATTAAACTGGCCGATCGCCTGCACAACATGCGCACCCTGGGTTCCCTTCCACGAAACAAGCAAATTAAAATAGCAGGAGAAACTATTTATCTCTATGCGCCATTGGCCCATCGGCTGGGTCTGTATGCTCTTAAATCGGAGCTGGAGGACCTCAGCCTGAAGTTCAGATATCCGGATGTCTATAATGAAATTTCTGAGAAAGTAAAACTGACCGAGGAGCGCCGGTTGCACCTGATCAACCATTTCTCACTGCCCATCATTGATGCCCTGGACCGGAACGGATTTGAATTCAATATATCAGGAAGACCCAAATCTATATACTCCATCTGGCAGAAGATGCACCAGAAGAATGTGGCCTTCGAGGAGATTTATGACCTGTTTGCCATCAGGATCGTTTTTCAGCCCAAGCTCGAGTTTCCTGAAAAAACCCAGTGCTGGAACATCTACTCCATTATCACTGATATCTATGCTCCCAAACCCGAACGGATCCGAGATTGGGTTTCCACTCCCAAAGCCAATGGATATGAAGCTCTGCATACCACCGTGATGGGACCCAATGGCAAATGGATGGAGGTGCAGATCCGGTCCGAACGCATGGACGAAATTGCAGAAAGAGGTTTTGCAGCGCACTGGAAATACAAGGATGAGACATCCCCCGAGTCGGAACTGGACAAGTGGATCAAACGGATCAAGGAGACCCTTCAGACACCCACGGAAGATGCACTTGAATTTCTGGACGATTTCAAACTGAATCTCTTCTCTTCGGAAATCATGGTATTCACTCCCAAGGGGCAAATCATTTCCCTTCCAAAGGATGCCACAGCCCTGGACTTTGCCTATGAGATCCATACCGAAATAGGCAACAAGGCCATTGGAGCAAAAGTCAACCACCGCCTGGTCCCTCTAAGTCATACCCTGAGCAGCGGCGACCAGGTGGAAATCCTGTCTTCCGATGTGCAGAAGCCCACACTTGATTGGTACCAGTTTGTAAGCACGGTTAAAGCCAAAACTGCCATTAAGAATGCACTGAAAGCGGAAATAAAGAACCGAACAGAAGTGGGCAAGCAGATCCTGATTGATAAGCTGAGAGAACTAAACCTGACTCCAAGCTCCAGGATCCTGAAAAAGCTGGTGCCTGCCTATGACTCCACCCACAAAGATGAGCTCTATTCTAAAATTGGGAGCGGGATCGTCAACCTGGACAATCTGAAGGAGGTGCTTAGCAAAAACACCAAGAACAAGTGGGTCAGGGTTTGGGACCTCTCTGTGGGCCGGTCACAGAAAAAAACTGAAAACAAGGAAGAGTTCGACTCCAGGGGTACCTTGATCCTGCGGGAGAGTGTAGGGAACGAAGAAAGCAATTACCAGCTGGCCAAGTGTTGTAATCCCATTCCCGGGGATGAGGTGGTGGCTGTCAGGCAGGACAATAGCATCCTTCTGGTCCACCGTACCGACTGCGCCACTGCAGTAAAAATCATGTCCAGTCAGGGCGATAAACTGGTGGCGGCCAAATGGACCCAACACAAAGTGCTCTCCTACCTGGCAAAGATCAAGCTGGACGGTTGGGATCGTTTTGGAGTATATAATGCCATTACCAACACCATTACCAAGGAGTTAAACATTAGCATGCGAACCATCAACCTGCATGGACACGACGGTATTTTCAATGGCACAATTGACCTCTACGTGCACAGCACCAATGACCTTAATAACCTGATCCTGAACCTGATGAAGATTAAAGGCGTGGATTCTGTCCACCGGGTTGAAGTGACAGAGTAAATTTCCCTGTTTATCTGTTCTAAATTAAAATTATTACTATATTTGCGTCGTAATTTTTACTTAGACTAAGTATGGTGCAAGAGGAGACCAAAGAGACCGTAAAGCAGATCTTCACTGATTATCTGGAGCGGAAAGGGCACCGCAAAACCCCTGAACGTTATGCCATTCTGGATGAGATCTATTCCAGGGACGGTCATTTCGATATTGAGTCCCTCTACATATTCATGAAGAACAAAAACTATCGGGTAAGCCGGGCTACTCTTTACAATACCATTGAGTTGCTTCTGGACTGCAGCCTGGTGGTAAAGCACCAGTTTGGGAAGAACATCGCTCAGTTCGAAAAGGCCTATAGGTGCATGCAGCACGACCACCTGATCGACATGGATACCGGCAATGTGATAGAATTCTGCGATCCCAGGATCGAAGAGATTATCAAGACTGCCTGCGAACTCAACAACTTCAATCCAAGTCACCACTCCCTCTATATCTATGGACGGAGCAAGAATGATGGCCGGGAGTAAATAGCTGGCAAATTTTTCTTATTTTTATTGGGTTATTAAATACCGGCGGACCGGTCTTTTTTGTGCTAAAAAATCTCACATTTTATGAAAGTTGATGTCCTCTTAGGTCTCCAGTGGGGAGACGAAGGAAGGGTAAGGTGGTGGATGTTCTGACCCCACGTTATGATATTATCACCCGTTTCCAGGGAGGTCCCAATGCCGGCCACACCCTTGAATTCAATAACATCAAACACATCCTGCACAACATCCCATCTGGCATTTTCCGGGAAGACACCTTGAATCTGATCACCAATGGTGTGGTGCTGGATCCCATCGTTTTCAAGCGTGAAATAGATGCACTGGAAGCCATGGATATGGATCTGACCAAGAATCTATGGATCTCCAGGAAGGCTCACCTGATCCTTCCCACCCACAGGATCCTGGATGCTGCTTCGGAAGCCGCCAAGGGGAAATTTAAAATCGGATCGACCCTTAAGGGAATTGGTCCCACCTACATGGATAAAACCGGCAGGAACGGACTCCGCGTGGGTGATCTCGACCTGAACTTCCTGGAGAAGTATGAAGTGCTAAAAGCCAAGCACAAGCAGTTGCTGAAACAATATGATTATGAGTACAACCTGGATGAGGAGGCGAAATTCTTCGAAGGAATCGAGGTGATCCGGAAATTCAGGCGTGTGGATACCGAATATGAGATCCACCGTTTCCTGGAGGAAGGGAAAACCATCCTGGCAGAAGGAGCCCAGGGTACCCTGCTTGATATTGACTTTGGCTCCTACCCCTTTGTTACCTCCTCCAACACCATCTGTGCAGGCGCCTGTACGGGCATGGGTATTGCCCCCACCTCTGTGGGTGAGGTATATGGCATTTTCAAGGCCTATTGCACCCGCGTAGGCAGCGGACCCTTCCCTTCAGAGCTGGAAGATGATCAGGGTCATAAACTCAGGGACATAGGCAAAGAGTATGGTTCCACCACCGGAAGGCCCCGCAGGTGCGGGTGGTTGGATCTGGTGGCACTGAAATACAGTCTGATGCTCAACGGGGTTACCCAGCTGATAATGACCAAAACCGATGTGCTGGATTCCTTTGAAACCATCAAGGTGGCCACAGCTTATTCGGTCAAGGGGGAACTCACCGATCGCTTGCCCTATGATTTGAATGAAGATGTCATCCCTGTATATACAGAGATTCCCGGCTGGAAAACCGATCTGACCGGTGTGCGTTCAAAAGAGCAATTCCCTGCAGAATTACAGGATTACATCTCCTTCCTGGAAAAAGAGCTTAAGGTTCCCATTAAATTCATTTCCGTGGGACCCGACCGGGAGCAGATCATTGAGATGTAAGAGGCTCGGCCTTTGTAATGCCTCGCTGTTAGAATGCTCGCTAACGCTCGCGTAAGGCAGTCTGAGGTAGTTAAAATATGGAGGACTCGGTCCGCGTAGTGAACAGTTCGAAAAATTTCATTCCCCGGTAAGAATTTCCTTTCTCATTATTTCATTTTTATGAAGTACTGAGGCGATATTTAACTTCTCTATTTTCTGTATATTCATATCTTGTTATCTAACATTGCTAACAACTCTAAGATCTGAATAATGAAATCCCTAATTAATTTTTTCGAAGAGAACGTCGACAAGTATTCCAGCAATCCCTATATGTGGGAAAAAAGGGATGGATCCTATCAATCCACCAACTATAAGGAAATGCGCGAGCTGGTCTACCAGTTTGCAGCTGGATTGATAAGGCTCGGGATCAAGAAGGGGGATCGGATCACCATGATGGCCGAGGGGCGTACCTGGTGGGTAGTGGCCGAGATGGGTATGTTTTACGTGGGAGCCATCGATGTCCCTATTTCCATCCAGCTGAACGAACCGGCCGACCTAAGCTTCAGAATCAAGCACTCCGAATCGCGAATGATCATCGTCTCCGGAAGTCAGCTCAAAAAAATTGAAGCCCTCAAAAAGGATCTTCCTCTGGTGGAAAAGATCATCCTTATGGACCCCAAGGACAGCTATGAAAAGGATGAGGTCTATATGGG
>SPBY01000147.1 GCA_004525825.1 Bacteroidia bacterium | reverse complement strand
AGGTACCTGCTGTGGCAGCTATTTCGCCAGGATTCAGAACATTTAGAGAGAAGGCATTGTTGGGCTGGTCGCCCGCGCGGTAGGCAATCTGAATGCCCGGGACCAATCCCAGTTCCTTGGCAGCCCTGGCTGAGAGGCGTCCCTGTTCGGAGAAGGTGGGCACGATGTCGGGTACGAGGTGTTTGTGAATTCCATAGTACTCGAGCAGGAAATCCGCCAGGGAGTTTTCCTGGAAGTCCCAGAGAATTCCTTCTGATAGTCCTGAGATGGTGGTGTTGATCTCATCGGTCATCTTCATGGCGATGTAGTCGCCCGGCAACATGAATTTGTAAGCCTTCTCATATATCTCAGGCTCATTCATAATCACCCAGCTGAGCTTGGAGGCGGTGAAGTTTCCCGGTGAGTTCAACAGGTGGGATAGACACAGTTCCTCACCAAGGGTCTTCATGGCATGATCGCCATGGGACACGGCCCTTGAATCGCACCATATGATCGATGAACGAAGCAAGTTGTGGTTCTTGTCCACCAGCACCAGTCCGTGCATCTGGTAAGCTATGCCAATGGCTTTGATGGAGGAGGCTTCTATTTCGGTAGATTGCATTACCTCATTGGTGGCAAGGATCAGGTTGGTCCACCATTGTTCGGGATTTTGTTCGGCCCATCCGTCTTTGGGGGCTTCGATCTTCATCTCTTTCTTGGGGTAGAAAGCCGAAGCCACCGAACGTCCCGATTCTGCATTGATAAGGCTCGCTTTCACTGAGGAGCTTCCCACATCGTATCCGAGTAAGTACATGGTATAAACGTTAGTAGGTTAGTAGGTTAGTAAGTTAATAAGTTAATGTTTTAAAAGTTGAATCCCAGGGATTCCTTCTTATGTTTTTCATAAATGTATCTGTCAAATCTATAATAGTGGGCCGGTTTATGAGCCACACCGGTCTGTTTTTCGTCCAGCTGGACCAGGTAACTGGATTTCAGGATCTTCTTCCGGAAATTGCGATTGTCCAGGGTACAATCCAGAATGGCTTCGTACAGGATCTGCAGATCCCTGATGGTGAATTTTTCCGGCAGCATTTCAAACCCGATGGGTTCACTTCGCAGGCTAAGCTGCAGGCGTATCAATCCCTGCTCAATGATATCGGCATGATCGAAGGCCAGTTTGGGAATCTGTTTCACATCGATCCAGGAAGCGCTGTTTTTAATGGCAAAGTCGGTGTTGGTTTCTCCGATATTGATGAGGGAATAATAGGCTGCAGTGACCACCCTCTGAATTTCCAGACCAGTGGTTTCGAGCAACCACTCCATATCTACCGGGTTTGAAATGCGGTCGGGTTTTCCAAATACAGCAAACTGGCAAAGGAAAATGTCCCTGAGACCGGTCATTTCCTCCAGGGTCCTTGAGGCGGCCAGATCCAGGTCCTCATTGATGGAAATGAAATCTCCCGGTAATTTGTAATCTTTAGATTCGATGCCCGACCGGTCGGTAAAACTTCTTTCGATCAGGAGAACCTTCAGCTGATTGGTGCTGAACCCGAAAATAACACAGTCGACCGAAATGGTTGGATTGATGTTCCTGCCGGGGATGCTCATTCGGCTAATGTAAGAAAGAATCAGATCAAAAACAAAGTTAACGTCAAAAATACGCTAACTAAATACAACTTATTTCATAAGAACTCCCGGAAGCCAGAGGCTGAGTGAGGGGATGTAGGTTACCAGCATCAAAACCACAACCATGATGACGAACATGGGTAGCAGTGGTTTGATCACCTGCTCGATTTTCAGGTTGGCCACACTGCATCCGATAAAAAGCACCGATCCCACTGGCGGGGTACATAGTCCCACACAAAGGTTCAGCACCATCATAATGCCAAAATGGATGGGATCCATGCCCAGCTGGGAAGAGACAATCGGAAGGAATATGGGGGTAAAGATCAATACAGCCGGGGTCATGTCCATAAATACCCCCACAAAAAGCAGGATGAAGTTGATCACCAGGAGGATCACCACAGGATTATCGCTCAGACTTAGCAGGCCGGCACTCACGTTCTGGGGAATGTTCTCAAAGGACATGATCCAGGACATGCCGAGGCTGGTGGCAACCAGAAGCAGCACAATGCATGTGGTTCTCACGGATCGGAGGATGATGGCAGGCATGTCCCTGAGTGTGATTTCCTTGTATATCAGTGCCAGGATCAGGGCATAAAGCACCGCCACGGCCGATGCTTCTGTGGCGGTGAAAAAGCCAGCCACAATTCCACCAATGACAATCACCAGCATCAGCAGGGAAGGAAAGGCATCCAGAAATTTCCGGAAGGCAAACTTAAAGAAGGACCAGTTTGAGGCCGATTTATAGACCGAGTATAGTAGGAAGAGTCCCAGCAATCCATAGAGTACTCCTTTGAACTGCGAGGCAGAAGCATGACCATGCAATGCCTTCAGTCCGATCCCAGCACCCAGTAGGACCACAGATGCCAGGATAACCTTTCCTAACACTTTTGCCAAGCCTTTGGTGCCCTTGTTCTTGAATACTATCATGGACATGGCCACCAGCATGATGCCCACCCCGGTAAGGATGCCCGGCACATAACCCGCGAGGAAGAGTGCTGTGATGGAAGCACCCCCACTGGCCAGTGAATAGATGATCAGAATGTTGCTCGGAGGTATGGTGAGTCCGGTGGTGGCTGAACTGATGTTGACAGCTGCACTGAAGCCTTCATCGTAGCCTTCCTTTTTCATCTCAGGTCCCATGATACTTCCAATGGCAGAGGTGGCTGCAGCAGCAGATCCGGAAATGGCCCCGAACAGCATATTGGCAATGACATTTACAAAAGCGAGTCCGGCCGGAAGTTTGCCCACGAGCACCCTGGCAAAATTGATCAGTCGCAAGGCTATTCCCCCGCTATTCATAATCCCACCAGCAAGAACAAAGAAGGGGATGGCAAGGAGTGCAAAACTGTCCAGTCCCGTAGCCATGCGATGTGCATAGGTGGTAAACGCTGGCATGGCATCGATGGACATAAGCATGGTTAGGATTCCGGCAATACCAATGCTGAATGCAATGGGAACACCAATGACCAGGAGAATGATAAAGCTGAGGACGAGGACAAGAACTTCCATGCTAATTAGACTTGCTTAGTTGTAGGATGTGTAGGATCTCATAGTAGATGATGATGAGTCCGCTCAGGGGAAGGACTATGTAAACATAGCCCAGTGGCAGTTGCAGGGCTGCCGATTTTACGTCCAGGACAAAACGGGTATATACCAGGGAGGCCCCTCCGATCACCATCACAAAAAGGGCAAACATCAGGATCAGGGCATGAATGATAAACTGCAGCCTGCGTTGTCTTACCGGGGGGGACCTCTGAACCAGGATATTAATGGCCAGGTGTTCTTTTCTTCCTGCCACATAGGCAGCACCCAGCACTCCCACCCAGATCAGCAGAAAACCGGCAAGTTCGTCTGTAAAAGAACTTGGGGAGGAAAGCAGGTAGCGGCTGAATACCTGCCACAGTACATCCACTACCAGCACCGACACCAGGATCACAAGAAACACTTCCAGGATCCTGTTTAATCTTATCTCAAACTTCGCCATATCTTTAAACTAACATAATAACCAACTAACTGTAGGCGCAGCCTGCCCTAACTGCTCGCGCAGCGAGCTACTATTCCACCTCCCTGATTCGGGTGATAAGATCATACAATTTTTCGTTGTCACGGTAAGATTCCAGAAGATCTTCCACCTTGCGGGCAAAGGGTTCTTTCTCAGGGTAGATGATATGTACTCCTTCCTTCTCTACGATTTCAAGCGATTCCTTTTCCGATTTGGCCCATAATTCTCGTTCTACTGGCACTGAATCGTCCGCTGCTTGCTGAAGCCAACTTTTCTCCTGATCCGAAAGCTTCTTCCAGACCTTCTGGCTCACAATCAGGACATCAGGAACCATGGCATGCTCATTCAGGCTATAATATTTGCATACTTCGTAGTGATGGCTGGTATAAAAGCTGGGGGGATTGTTTTCTGCCCCATCCACCACACCACTCTGCAAAGCAGTGTAAAGCTCACCCCAGGATATGGGGGTAGGGGATCCTCCCAGGGCTTTCACCATCTCCATGGAGGTGATGCTTTTCATCACCCTGATCTTCAAGCCCCGAAGATCATCAGGATGATTTATGGGTGTATCAATGGTATAGAAGCTCCGGCTTCCTGCATCGTAGAAACACAGGCCCCTGATCCAGAAGGGTTCAGTACTCAGCAGGATTTCATCCCCAATCTCTCCGTCCAGCACTTTAAAAGCGTGTTCTTTAGATCTGAACACATAGGGCAGCCCCAGCACCTTAAAATCTTCCGTAAAACTTTCCATGACAGCAGATGAAACCTTGGTGATGGCCAGACTCCCTATCTGAAGAAGTTCCACGCACTGTTGCTCTGAACCCAGCTGGCCGCTGGGATATATATCAATGGATAACTCTCCGTTTGAGATTTCCTTGCAACGGTCAGCCATAAAAACCATGGCGCTGTGTACGGGATGGGAGGGATCAAGACCGTGGGCAAGTTTCAGGACCCTGCCCTGTTCTTGTGGTCTGCAGCCTGAAAGCAGGAGCAGGGCGATAGGGAGAATGAGCAGGAATTTGATCTTCATGGAAGGGGTGGATTAACTTTTCAGCTTCTGTATGATGTCCATCGCTTCCCGGGCGATCTTCTGAAGCTTATCATAATCCTTGTGTGCAATGATCTCCGGGGTGATCAATTGGGATCCCATTCCCACGCAAAATGCGCCAGCTTCAAACCATTCTGTCAGGTTCTCCAGGGAGGGAGATACTCCGCCCGAAGGCATGATGTTGGACCAGGGACAGGGCCCCAGGTAGGCTTTCAGGAATTTGGAGCCTCCGACAGTGGGTCCCGGGAACAGCTTTACCACTTCGGCTCCCAGCTCTTCTGCTCTTCCAATTTCGGATGCTGTAGCGCAGCCGGGAATCCAAAGTACCTTCCGGCGGTTGCATACCCTTGCCATTTCCTCATTCAGCAGAGGAGAAACAATGAACTTTGCACCCAGCTGAATATACAAAGAACAGGTACCCGGTTCCACTACAGTTCCTACCCCAAGAACCAGGTCGGGCATTTCCTGGAGGCCCCACTTCACCAGCTCGGCGAAAAGTTCGTGTGCCATATCGCCGCGGTTGGTGAATTCAAATATCTTCATTCCGCCGCCGTAGCAGGCGGAGATCACTTCTTTACATACATTGATATCGGGATGGTAATAGAGCGGTATGGCCCCGATTTCCCGCATTTTTAAAACAACATCCATTCTTTTCATGAGGTCGAAATTAAAAGAGTCAATGGTTTCTTTAAGGCTTGAGATATTTTTCTAAAGATAAAAGAACTGGCGGACTATACCCTCCACCACAATAGTTTAATGTCGGTTGGCATATACCACAGACTGGGTCCACCTTTCAGCTTCTGTTAGCAGGTATTCCTTGATGTCTTCCAGGGAAGCCCATCTTGAATCTTCACCTTCCCAAAGAGCATAGAAGCGGTAGCTTAACTGATCGCCAGGATAGGCTTCCAGGGCTGCATAGTAGGTTTGGGTGATCCCTTCTCCCTCATCTCTGGTCTCTCCTGTGGAAACCAGGTAGCTGGTGGGAACCATGAGAGCCATGGCAAGATATGCGCCATCTTCCGACTGCCTGTCATGTGTTAGCAGGGCAGTGTACTGGTCATCCAGCTTCCACACGTGCAAGAGCTCACTTTTCATATTGACAATGCCCGGCACCAGGAGAAGAGTATCCTTTGTTCCCTCGTAGACCACTGTTCCCTGGTAATAGTGCCTTCCGGCCACAATTTCCACATGGTGGGTCACATCCAGGGAGAGCTCATCCACCTGCCAGTCCGTATAGGTGAGTTTGAAACGGCTGCGCTGTGAGCCCTGAAACTCCACTGCATAGCTGCCCGATCCATTATCGCCCACGCGGTAGAGGGAATCGTGGTACATGTATGCAATGGCCCCTGCACCCAGGCTGGTCCCTACTTTCAGTACATCCATTCCCCAATCTCCGGGCTCATGATAGCTGGGAGCCCCTTCGATTCCAACTTTACTGAGTACCATCTCAGCGGTGGTCTTGCCGAAAATATCCATGCCATTTCGCTGGTCCATGTAGTTCCTGAAGCCCACTTTGTCATTTTCCCAGGCAGCTCCCTCCATCTGGAATGCCGCACTGGTCCGGTCGGTGTAGTTGTGGTAGGAGACACCTTCCAGTCTGTCCGCCACATTCAATTCCTGGTATCCGTTTTTGGCGTCCCCCAGGTGAAGGTTGGTCCGGATTGGAAATGTGGGGTAAGTGTCCGGAGTCACAAAAGCGATTACCACTGTAATTGAAGCTGATGCACCCAGATCGGTCAGGCCAAACAACTCATCCCATTGGCCGTCTCCATCAATATCGTCCACCTGGCAGGGGATATATTCGCCTTTCACTTCCTTTAGTACAGGAAGCAGATCGGAAGGAATGTCGATCCATCTGGATATTTCTCCGCGAGAAAGCAGTAAGGTGGCATCGGTTCTGGATTGATCCGAGAGATTGCTGACCTGAATAGTGATTTCAGGCTTAGTCCCGCAGGAGCTAAGCAACAGAACAAAAAGAACAATTAGGAAGCTTGTTTTTCTCATGACTTTCAACTTTTGATTTATTTTTCGTTAGAGGGTTTTCCAATGGTGGCCAGGATGCCGCCATCCACATAGACCACCTGTCCGTTAACAAAATCTGATGCCCTGGAAGCCAGGAAAACCGCCGTACCCCCCAGGTCATCTGGGTCTCCCCATCGTCCAGCGGGGGTCCGGTTGATAATAAACTCGTTAAAGGGGTGACCATCCACACGGATGGGGGCAGTCTGGTCGGTGGCAAAATAACCAGGACCAATGCCGTTGATCTGGATGTTGAACCTGGCCCACTCGGT
>SPBY01000329.1 GCA_004525825.1 Bacteroidia bacterium | reverse complement strand
TTTAACCGGGCCGAAAACATCGACGACTACAACAGTTCGGGGGAGCTTATCCACGAGCTCATCGATATTGTGAGCCGGGGAGGGAACCTGCTGCTGAATGTGGGGCCCGCAGCCGACGGAAGAATCCCGGTGATAATGCAACAACGACTGGTAGACATAGGCGAATGGCTGGAAGTCATAGGACCGGATGAGATTCCATGCCTGAATGCATGGACCTTGCAGATCGTAATGAAGACTATGGATCCTTTGTAAACCTTATTCCCATCACCAAAATATCATCTATCTGTTCAATATTACGCCTCCACTTTTCATATTCTTTCTCCAGAATTCCCCTTTGTTCTTGCATGGGTTTCTGGTGGATATTAATCAGAAGCTGCTTAAATTTTCCTGATTTGAATGACTTTCTCTGAGGTCCCCCAAGCTGATCCACATATCCATCAGTAAACATATAGATGATATCATTCCCTTTAAAGGTCAGTTCTTCATTGTAAAATGATAGTTCTTCGTCGTTATATATCCCAATGGGCATGGAGTCTCCCTTTAATTCTATTAACTCATTCTCCCGTATCAGATACAATGGACGAAAGGCTCCAGAATACTGCAATTTCCTTGCCTTAAAATCGACCACACAGAGCACCAACTCCATCCCGTCTCTTGCCTCATCTGTCTTTCCGGTCTGACGTAGTGACTTAATAACCTGAGCACGAAGCTGGTTCAGGATCTCGTTAGCCCTTACTGTTCCTGTCTGATTTAATATTCCGTTCAGGAAGGCCATCCCCAGGATGCTCATAAATGCCCCTGGAACTCCATGTCCTGTACAATCAGCCACCGCTACAATGACCTGATTGTCTTTTTGAGCCAGCCAGTAATAATCTCCACTGACAATATTCCTGGGTTTATTTAAAATGAAATATGAGGGTAGTAGCAGATCCAGCTCTTCTTCCGGAGGCAACAAAGCACTCTGAATCCGGCTGGCATATTGGATGCTGTCAGTAATTTCCTTCCTCTGTGACTCGATCTTTTGGGTGCGCTCAATCACTTTTTTTTCCAAAGTCAGGTTGGCTTCCTTCAAGTCCTCAAATAATCTTCTGTTTTGTTGCTTAAGATTAAATGTTTGCAGTGCCTGATCCATGGTAATTTTCAAATCATCCTTGCCCCAGGGTTTGGTAACGTAACTGTATACCCTGCCTTTATTGATGGCTTGAATAATTGCTTCCACATCGCTATACCCGGCCAAAATCATTCGGATACAATCGGGGTATTCAGGTATGATCCGTTCAAGAAATTCAGTCCCCGTCATTTTTGGCATTCGCTGGTCGGCAATTATCAGATGAATACTGTGATTTTTCAATATTTCCAGGCCTTCCTGGCCGGAAGTTGCCAGGTACACCTGATAATCCCGCCTGAAGGTGGAATAGAAGACTGTAAGATTGTCTTCTTCGTCATCGATATAGAGTATCGGAGGTAAAGAATTCTTTTTATTCATCATTTATCTTTTTCCTGACCGGTATTGAAATTATAAACTCACTGCCCTTGCCTCTCTCGCTAAGGACTTTAATACTTCCTTTATGTTTTTCTATAATCCCATGACTGATGGATAATCCCAATCCGGTTCCTTCACCAACCTCCTTTGTCGTGAAAAAGGGATCAAAAATTTTCGCCTTAATATTCTCCGGTATACCTTTTCCATTGTCTTTGATGCTGATCCTTATGAATCCATTTGATTTTGAAGTACTGATCGTAATTTCCCCTTCACCTTCAATGGCATCAATGGCATTGGAGAGAATATTCATAAACACCTGGTTCAATTGTCCGGGAAAACATTCTAGAGGAGGGATAGCTCCAAAATTCTTTGAAATTTCTATCCGGTTTTTGTACTTATTTCGAAGCAGGATTAAGGTAGATTCCAATCCTTCATGAATATCAGCGAACTTAAGTACATCTTCGTCCAGACGTGAGAAAGTTCGAAGTCCACTGACAATCTGAGTGGTCCGTTCTGTCCCTGTTTTGATACTTTCAATCAGTTTATTGATCTCTCTTATGGCTTGCTTATAGTCAATCTGCTCTTTTAATTTTTCAATTTCTTTCAGTTTCTCTTTGGTGTTGTCTGGTGTAATCTTGTGGTAGATGTCCAAGACCTGTCTGACTTCTTCCAGGTTGGTCCCCAATGAATCAACACCGGCACTGATAAAAGTAACCGGATTATTGATCTCATGGGCAATGCCGGCAACAAGTTGTCCTAAGGATGCCATCTTTTCGGATTGAACAAGCTGGGACTGCGTGAGTTTAAGATTCTCCAACATACTTCGAAGTTCCTCTTTCTGATCTTCCAGCACATCATTCTTCTCCTCGATCACTTTTTTTTGTTTTACAACTTCTGCAGTTCGGCGTTTTACCTTCTCATTGAGATATTTTTTAGCCTCAAAGTTCTGAAGCAGGGAACTCATCTGCTGGGTAAATACCATGAAGGAGGGGATGAGTTCCTCGCTGATCTCATCATAATAGCCCCTTTTACTTTCAGAAACTCCTCCCAGCAGGATACCTTCCAGGTTTTTATTATCGTCGTGATAGGATGATATAATTACCTGAGAAAGCCCCAAAGATCCCATGGAGTCCGGACCCGGTGAAACATTCTCAATGATGACGCTCCCTTCCTGCGATAGACCCTTGGAATCAATCCATGCACTATCCAGCTGGCAATTCAAATGATTTGCTTCAAATCCAAACATGCCTTTCACCTTCAGGCAATTCTCAGCCTTATCAAGCGAGAAAAACGCACTGCATTCAACCTCAAATGTTTCTATGACAGATTCTACAGTTATTTCAGCAAATTCTTCCATGCTTTCTGCCTGTATGATTCTCTGGCTGTAGGATTGTATGGCTTTAAAGCGAGCCAGGTCATGGTCCAACTGATTCCTGGTATGGATCAGATCCTGTTCTACCTTTAGAAAACGTATAACCTGTCCCTGCAGGTCGTCACACCTGGCTTGCAGTTCGTTTTGGTTTGGCTTATTATTGCTCATTTGGGAGCTTATCTTCGGATTATTTACTTTATCTGTAAATAACAGAGACTGACGATGTAAATGTATGAACCCAGTTCTTCCCACCTATCATGGCAATCTCACCACCTGAATACAATCCAAGCCAGGGTATGGGATCACCCTGACATATTGGGTATTGCATTCGATTGATGAATTCATCCTTTAGAATACGATTGATGCTGAACCTTCCTCTCAAAAGACAGTCTGCATGAAATACGGCCAGAGGTTTTTTCCCCTTAAGAAGTTCCTGAATCTGCCTTGTTATTCGATCCACACCATCGAACATCCCCTTTTCATCTCGTTTTGCCAGTAACAGTATTGTACCAATTTTACATGATGCAGGGCAGCTAAAACTATTGTCTTTAGTATTACCCAATAATGAACGGAGAACAAATCTACTTCCGTAATCCTCCTCAAACTCTGCAGGGATCTCTTCTGCCACAATACTTAAGGTCAATACCTCCATGCGATCTGTTGTCTCGGGCACTCCCAGCATGTTCGTCAGGTAGGTCCATGCTGGTTGGCCATTAAATTCGTAAATGATATTTAATTCAGATCGTGTAACTTCAAGTTGCATTCCTTTAAGCACGTTAAAGCCATGGTTGACCCGGGTGATAATCGCTAATGTAGGATCAGCAAACCCAATGGCAAGCCACCCTTTCTCAATGACCTGATCATTAAAAAACGCATAAGTATTAATGCCTTTCATGTTGTCAACGGATATACCTCCGAAAATGGGCAAATTTGGATCAAAAACGGATTCAATCCCTTCAACGGCTCTATCAAAAGGTGACATTGGCAAAGCAGAAGGAAGAAAATGGATCATGTTTATATTGGATTTTGACTCTTCAGATCCTTTGCAATCCTGACACCAGTCTCATAGGCATCCAAATTAATTTTTGAATGGCTGATGGCAACAGCAAATTCCTCTTTTGGACCTTTGATGACCATGATCGCCAGAGCTTTCAATGATTCATCCGGCCCCTCTATCCCAATCACGCCTGCACCTGTACAACCTGCTATCTGAGCCCCTGGGCAAAGTTTTTGAGCCTCGATTAAGAGTTCCTGAAAGTTATGCCCCATGGCAGAGTAGATAATGATCAGATCACAATCCAGGTTTGGTTCACCCTCAAGGGCAACTTCGATGCATTCCGTGATGGCTCTCTTAGAGTCCACGATGCTTGTGCTGGCAGAAAAAAATTGTAGCATAGTCTCAAGGATTTGGTCTTTTATTATTCATTTTTGATATGAACACAATACACTCCCTTTCCTTCCATTCCTGGCTGGAAGCAGGCACTGTCTGATATACACTCAGATTTTCTCAGGTCTCCCGACTTCCAACGTTTAATTAGACCGGGTTCACGTATCAGTGGACGGCAAAGAGAGATGTAATCTGTTATCCCTGTTTTCACTAATTCGTCGGCGGTTTCAAATGACCTTATTCCCCCCACCAGGATCAAGGGTATCTTGATTTTCTCTCTCATTTTTTTTGCTGCTTCCCTATAGTAGACCGGAGCCCTGGAGACAGGGGAGAATGAATTGTTAATGTCTCCGCTTATTAATGCAGCAAATGTGCCTCCGCTGATTTCAATGGCATCAGCACCGTCTTTTTCGAGCATGAC
>SPBY01000490.1 GCA_004525825.1 Bacteroidia bacterium | reverse complement strand
TGAATCCTGACCTGGAAGGATTCGAAGTAGGAATAGAGAGTGAATTCGGAGCTGTTGGAGTGGATACAGGGATTTATACCGGTCGTTCGCCCAAAGACAAATACATTGTGCGGGACGAGACCACCGATGACACAGTCTGGTGGAAATCCGATACCGCAAAAAGCTCTGATAACAAAGCCATCGACAAAGAGGTTTGGAAGCATGGTTACGATCTGGTATCCAGCCAGCTTTCCGGGAAGCGATTATTCGTATTGGACGGATTCTGTGGAGCCAATGAAAATACACGATTGAAAGTTAGGTTTATCATGGAAGTGGCCTGGCAGGCTCACTTTGTGAAGAATATGTTTATACGACCCAGCGATGAAGACCTTGAGAATTTCGAACCTGATTTTGTGGTTTTGAATGCCTCAAAAACCACCAATCCGAAATGGAAGGAGCAAGGACTTAACTCCGATGTGTTTGTTTTCTTTAATTTGTCTGAAAAGAAAGCAGTAATCGGTGGTTCCTGGTATGGAGGGGAAATGAAGAAGGGAATTTTTTCGGTCATGAACTATTACCTTCCCCTGCAGGGAATAGCCTCCATGCACTGTTCTGCCAATGTGGGTGATGATGGAGATACTGCCATATTTTTTGGCCTTTCAGGTACCGGAAAAACCACCCTGTCCACAGATCCAAAACGAGCACTTATCGGAGATGATGAACACGGATGGGACGATGACGGGATCTTTAATTTTGAAGGAGGCTGCTATGCCAAGACCATCAATCTGAGCCAGGAAAGCGAACCTGATATTTATAAAGCCATCAAGAGGGACGCACTGCTTGAGAATGTTGGCATTGCTAGTGACGGAAAAGTGGATTTTAACGATGCTTCCAAAACCCAGAATACCAGGGTAAGCTACCCGATTTATCACATTGACAACATTGTCAAGCCTGTTTCTAAGGCCGGCCACGCTTCCAAGGTGATCTTCCTTACAGCGGACGCTTTTGGGGTGATGCCACCTGTATCGAAACTGACCCATGACCAGACTCAATACCATTTCCTTTCAGGATTTACCGCAAAACTTGCAGGGACTGAAAGAGGAGTGACTGAGCCGGTTCCTGCCTTTTCGGCCTGTTTTGGCGCAGCCTTTCTGACCCTTCATCCCATCCAGTACGGGAAAGAGCTGGTGAAAAGAATGGATGCAGCCGGATCCACTGCCTACCTGGTCAGCACCGGATGGAACGGAACCGGGAAGAGGATCTCTATCAAGGATACACGGAAGATCATCGATGCCATCATGGATGGATCCATTGATAGTGCACCCACCAAAATGATCCCCTACTTCAACCTGGAGGTTCCCACCGAGCTTCATGATGTGGACAGCGGGATCCTGGATCCAAGGGATACTTATGCCGATCCAGCTGAATGGGAGAAGAAGGCAAAGGACCTTTCACAACGCTTTATCAATAACTTCAAGCAGTTCACCGACAACGAAGAGGGCAAAGCCCTGTTGGCTGCAGGTCCGCAATTGTAAGCAGATCTAAGCTTATAAAGAACCGGTAGGAGATGATCCCACCGGTTTTTTTATTTTGGATGTGCAGGAGCTAAAAAGCAGCCCAATAACTGCAATAATTAAATATTTCTTCTTCGCTTCTTTATTTATTCTCGTTTGCCCATTCGTAAAACATCTCGATGGATTTTGCCAGAACTCCTGCCGAGCCTTTAAAATCGGCCGAACCAGCCGGAGTGCCATCTATTTTATACCATTCGTAAAAACCATCGTTGGCCACCACCCGCTCCATCATCGGTGTTACCAGATCATAGGCTTCTTCCACCTCACCATAGGCTATGAGCTGCTGAATCATACGGCCTCCAAACCAGGTCCAGTCACCTCCATTTTGGTATTCGTAAGAAGAAGAAATATTCTTCCCCAATACTTCTTCAGGATAAGTGGGATATAGTGTTAAACCAATGGATGGTGCACCAGACAGTTCAAGGTTCCTTTTCATGTGGGAGAACACAATGATAATTTCTTCCCGGTTTAGCACCCCGGCTTCAATAGCAACTGCAGTTCCTCCGTGATAATGAATTTCGTTTTCGTTAAAGTCTATGGGGAAGGGAGAACCATCGATGTAAACATGCGGAATAAATTTCCCGCTGGGGCCATCCCATAAATGTATTCTGATATTGGAAAGAATATCATTACGCATCATGTTCCAGCGTTCTTTCTCTTTGGCATTGTTTGTTAATCCTGCCATGCTTTCAAGGGCAATGGAAAACATGGCATTATCGTAGACATCAATGCTCCAATGAGTCAGGCTGTCCACATCTACTACTGCGCCTCCTTCTACCTGAACATCGCCCCAATCGAAGGTGGTAGCACCGCATATCAGTCCGTATTTTTCTGAATATCTTTCGGATAAGAGGTAACTCACCGCCAGGCTTAGCCTTTCATAAACTGTTTTTCCTGCCACTTTTTCTGTAAGAATACTTTCATCCTTAGTAAGGAGGATGTATTTGTGAATGGCCTGAATCAAAGATGTTTCCTGGTCGGTTTCAACGGTGTTCTTAAAGCCGATGTGCCCCGGCGCCGTTTCCGATTCATAAGTATTCGGGTCGTCCCAGGTAAAAGCTTCGCGGGGAACGTAGCCATCGAGCAGTTCGCCGTTTTCCTGTTGAAAATGAAAAAACATTAACAGGTTTTCCCGGATAACAGAATGGTCGTATTCTTCGCACGACAATTCGATAAAGGTATTTAAATCGCGCGCCCACACCATTTGATATCCCGAGCCGGCATAGAATCCTTTCTTCATCAGCTGGCGGGCCATGCTGTCCACCTTTTGTAAGTTTTCATCAGCCAGAATTCTGGCAGCCAGTTCTCTGTTTGTTTGATTATGACAAGAACAAGTACAAAACGCGGCAACAAGTAAAACAGGAATCAATCGATACATTTCAAGCTGCCTTTAGTCAGATTCTTCCAACATCAGAATGGCCTTGTAAAGCACACCGGCCGAGCCACGGAAGGTTCCCGAACCTTCAGGCTTATTGTCAACCGTGTACCACTCATAAAATCCATCGTTGTCTTTCACGCGCTTTACCATGGGTTGCAGTTGTGCGTAAGCCTCCTCCACAAAGCCATATTTAACCAGCTGCTGAATCATCCGGCCTCCAAACCAGGTCCAGTCGCCACCGTTTTGGTAACCGTAAGGATACATGCCTTTATTTTCGAACGAACCTTCGGGATATGGAGGATACATGGTTAATCCAATGGAACCGGCACCTGAGGCTTTCACGTTCTCAATCATTTTATTGAGCGAGACT
>SPBY01000124.1 GCA_004525825.1 Bacteroidia bacterium | reverse complement strand
TGGGCACTTCGCTTTCTTTGGGCACTTTGCTGTCTTTGGCTACAGCGCTTTTCTTTGCCGAAGTTTTAGGTTTGGGCTTAGGCTCGGTAAGCTCATCAAGACTGCTGGCCCAGGGACGCTTGCCAAAGATCTTCACCAGGTCGTCGCTGAAGATGACTTCCTTTTCCAGCAAAAACTCTGCCAATTGCTGCAATCCCTTTTTGTTCTTCCTGAGAATGGTTTTGGCCCTTTCGTACTGTGCGTCAATCAGAACCTTGATTTCCTCATCAATGATCTGTGCCGTCTTTTCACTATAGGGTTTGTTGAAGGCAAAATCCTGTTGTCCACTGGAATCGTAATAGCTCAGGTTTCCAATTTTATCGCTCATCCCAAAATATGAGATCATCGCAAAGGCCTGTTTGGTGACCCTTTCCAGGTCGTTGAGAGCCCCGGTGGAAATCTTGCTAAAAGTGATGTCCTCAGAAGCCCTGCCCCCCAGGGTGGCACACATCTCATCGAGCATCTGTTCGGTAGTGGTAATCTGCCGTTCTTCGGGAAGGTACCATGCGGCGCCCAGGGATCTGCCCCTGGGAATGATGGTCACTTTCACCAGGGGATTGGCGTGTTCAAGCATCCAGCTCACTGTGGCGTGACCTGCTTCATGCCAGGCAATGGTGCGCTTCTCATCCGCTTTAATGATCTTGTTTTTCTTTTCGAGGCCCCCGATAATCCGGTCAACTGCATCCAGAAAATCTTGTTTTTCAACCGTCTTTTTATCTTTTCGGGCTGCAATCAGGGCTGACTCATTGCATACATTGGCTATGTCGGCCCCTGAGAAACCAGGGGTTTGTTTGGCCAGGAAATCCACATCCACCGATTTATCAACCTTTATCGGTTTGATATGGACTTCGAAAATGGCTCTTCGTTCATTCAGATCGGGCAGTTCCACATGAATCTGTCTGTCGAACCTGCCGGCTCTCAGAAGTGCTTTGTCCAGTATATCAGCCCTGTTGGTGGCAGCAAGGATAATTACCCCGCTGTTGCTTCCAAATCCATCCATCTCGGTGAGCAGCTGATTGAGGGTATTCTCCCTCTCATCGTTGGAACCGAAGTTGGGATTACGGCCCCGGGCCCGGCCCACAGCATCGATCTCATCAATGAATACAATGCAGGGAGCTTTCTCCTTGGCCTGCTTAAACAGGTCCCTGACCCTTGAGGCTCCCACGCCCACAAACATTTCCACAAAGTCGGAACCCGACATGGAAAAGAAGGGTACACTTGCTTCTCCTGCCACCGCTTTAGCCAACAGGGTTTTCCCTGTTCCCGGAGGTCCAACCAGCAAGGCACCTTTTGGGATTTTTCCTCCCAGTTCGGTGTATTTCTTTGGATTTTTCAGGAAATCCACGTTCTCATGGATCTCCACCTTGGCTTCCTCCAGTCCGGCCACATCGTGAAAATCGACCTTCACACTGGTTTCCTTGTCAAAGATCTGAGCCTTGGATTTTCCTACGCTGAAAATATTGCCGGCACCTCCGCCTCCGCCTCCGCCCATTCTGCGAAGCATATAAATCCAGATACCCATGATAAGCAGGAAGGGAATCACCCATAACATGATCTCGCCCATGTAGTTCCTTCGGGTGGAGGTGGTGTAAGTGGGACGGTTTTCCGGAGGAAGATCATTCATCACCCTGTTAAGCTCTCCAATGAAGACATCCTGACTGATAATGGTGAAGTAATACTGGGGGAGCGATTGCCCCAGCACAGTGTTGGATTTGTTGGAACTCACATCCTCGTAGACAGGGTCGCTGAGCCTTTCCGGTTTGATGTATATCTCGACCTTTTCCTTATTTACGATGACTATTTTTTCTATGTCTCCATTCTGCAGTACCTGGAAAAAACGGTTGGAATCCATCTCTTTCAGGTCGTTTCCAGAACTGAGGAACTGAATTCCTATCATGACCAAAAGGACAATCCCTATGATCCAGTAAGAATTGAATTTGGGCTTATTGGACCCTCCTGGCTTGTTTCCAAGATTGCTTCCCGGGAAATTGCCGGGATTATTTTTTTTCTCTGCCATACTTCATTTTTGTTATGATTCCACCACCTTTGTCACTTTCCCGTCTGCCCAGAGTTCCTCCAGCCTGTAAAATGACCTGTATTCCTCCTGGAATACATGGACCAGGATATCAAAGAAGTCCAGTAGTACCCACTGGCTGTTCTGTTGTCCTTCCACATGGTGTGCCCTTGTACCGGTCTCCTCTTTCAGTTTCTTTTCAATGGAATCGGTAATGGCACTCACCTGGGTATTGGATTCTCCGTGACAGATGATGAAACATTCGCAGATGGAGTTCTCAACCAGAGTGAGATCGATGCTTACGATCTGGTGTCCCTTCTTCTCCCGGATGGCTTCAATGATCAGCTCCCTCTTCTGCTCCACATTTAATTCTTCAATTTCGGCCATCTGCCTTTTTATTCACAAAGGTAATGAATTTAGCCGTTCACATTAATTTGGCTAAATTGTAATTTGTAGTAATACCAGTCAAAAATTGTACCATGGAGATCAGATGGATCAGGCATGACAAGGTTTCATCCACCAATCTGCTTGTTTCGGAGATGCTGAAACATCAAAAGCCGAAGGAGGGTTTAGTGATAATTGCTGATTATCAGGAGTCTGGTAAGGGTCAGGGTACAAATTTATGGCATAGCAGCGAAGGAGAGAATCTGTTGATGAGCCTGCTTCTGTTTCCTGCATTTTTGTCAGCCTCTTATCAGTTTCATCTTTCCAGGGTAGTTTCCGTAGCCATTTGCGAGGTGCTGGAGTCACTGGGAGCCGATCCGGTGATCAAATGGCCCAATGACATCCTGTGCACCAGGGGGAAGATTGCCGGCATCCTTATCGAACATGGAATTTCAGGAGGGAGCATCTCCCATACCATTGCAGGCATTGGCCTGAACCTGAACCAGAGTGAATTCCCTGAGTTTTCAATGCCTGCAAGCTCCCTTTTCCTGGAGACGGGGAAGAAGATTGTTCCTCAGAACTTTGCTGAGATTCTTGTGGAGAGGATCCTTATCAGGTATGAAAAGCTGAAGGAAGGAGAGGAACATGCCCTGGAAAATGAGTATCTCCGGAGGATGTTCCGCCTGGGGGAGCGATCTCTGTTCGAGGCAGGAGGGGTTATTTTTGAAGGGATTATAAGGGGGGTCAGCGAATATGGAGAACTCCTGATAGAAAAGGAAGGACATATAGTACCCTATGGCCATGAGGAGATAGCATTGAAATTTAAGGGTCAGACCGAATAATCCATTATCGATCAGCCCGTGAAATCGAAGGTCTCGATCTTATCGATGAGTCCGTCCACAAACTTTTTCAAAGGAACTTTGATCATGGAAATAAGCATCTTATTCACCTGGGGTTCAATGGTGATTCTGATCCGGGTATCCTTTTCCCCTAAGGATTTGAGTTGAATCCAGATGGTAAACTGGTGGTTGGAATAGCTCCGCAAGGAAGCCATCTTCACCAGGGAGGAGGGTGTTTTTTCGATGATCTCAAGACCGGTCCGCCCCAGGGGGTCGACCTGAAAACTGCACTGTTCCTCCGTGGATTCCCATTGGCTGACTTTCCCGGCAGGAATAAGCTCCTTGAAATTGTTGAAATCGGTAATGAATGCATAGATCTCTCGATCGCTATATGCTGCCTTCCCTATTTTGCTCTCAATTTTCACACTTTCCCCTTTTTACTTTCCCCTTTCCACTGAGATGGGTTTTTTCTCCACTCCTGGAGCAGAGCCACCTGCTCAGGCTGAATATCGCCCGATTCAAGGGCGGTTTCAATGAGGGTGTGATAATCTGTAAGAGTGCGCAGTGCTACCTTTGCATCGCGGAAGTTATCTTCGGCCACCTGGAACCCATAGGAGAAAATGGCCACCATCCCGGCCACCTCAGCGCCAGCTTGCCTCAATGCGTCCACTGCTTTCAGGGAGCTTCCCCCTGTGCTGATGAGATCCTCCACCACCACCACCTTTTGACCCGGTTGGAGACGCCCTTCAATAAGGTTTTGACGTCCGTGACCCTTGACAGATGGCCTCACATATACAAAGGGCAGGTTCATGGCCTCAGCTACCAGGACCCCCTGAGCGATAGCGCCGGTGGCCACTCCGGCCACCAGGTCTGGTGAGGGAAAGGTCTCCTCAATTATGCGGGTAAATGCCTCCTTGATGTAGTTTCTGATCTCAGGATAGGAAAGCGTTACACGGTTATCACAATAGATGGGCGATTTCCATCCCGAGGCCCATGTGAAGGGTTTTGCCGGTTCAAGTATAATTGCTTTACTTTGCAGCAATAAGCCAGCTACTTTTCGATTTATTTCTGCCATTCAGCAAATGTATAAAGTTTTTTTCAACGACAGAACGGTATATTTCGGGGATAATTTTTCCAGGGCTTTTGTGAGAAATAAGGGTCTTTTCTATAAGTACAACAACATCCAGGAGCTTAATGAGCTAATCGAACTGTTCAGCAAACTGAATCAGATCAACAGCCTGTATATCTTTCACGAAGACATGCTGATGGTGATTGAAGAATTCAAGGCTTGTTTTCATGTGATTGAAGCCGGAGGAGGGGTGGTGTTTAATAGAAGTAAAGAATTTCTGGCTATCAAGCGGAATGGCATATGGGACCTTCCCAAAGGAAAGCTGGAAAAGGGTGAGGATTTCCAGGAAGCTGCCTTGCGGGAAGTAGAAGAGGAGACCGGATTATCTGGATTGAAGCTAATGGAGCCCCTCATATCCACCTACCATACTTACCGATTGAAAGGTGAGAAGGTGCTCAAGAAAACCCGGTGGTTCGAATTTGAGTATGGCGGCACAGACTTACCTGTTCTGCAGGCAAAGGAGGGCATCACCGATTACAGGTGGGTCATCCCCGGAAATACCGATTTTCTCCGGCAAAATACTTATTCAAGCATCCTGGATGTGCTTTATATGCGAAAGTTGCTCTGATCAGATTTCTCCCCTTGAACGCATGATTCTAAACAGTTGTTGCTCAAATCCATCCGTGGGAAGTGTGGCAGGTGAGAGCAGAAGTTTGCCCTCACGATCGATCAGGTAAGCGGTGGGATAGGCCCTCACCTGGTAATCGCTCAGCACACCGGGTTGATAGTCATAGTGAAGTGCCTTCCAGCCATATCCGTTCCTGGTCATGAAATCTTCCAGTTCGCCTCGTTCCTCCGATGCCATGATGGTGACCACATTGAGATAGTCAGCGTGCTTCTCGGTAAAGGACTGCAGAAAAGGATATTCCATCATGCAACCATAATGATCGGGTGTGCCAAAAAAGAGGTAGGTGTATTTGCCCTTGAAGTCCTCGAGGGAGCAGAGCTTACCATCCAGGTCTTCCAGGGAGAATGGAGGAGGAAAATGACCTGTTACCAGGCTGGCGAGTTTCGTTTCTAGTTGTGACGCATAAGTTCCGAAATCAGAAGAGACCGGATTAGCGGCCATGGAATCGAGCATGATCAGAAGGGCTTCTTTGTGATAGTCGCCTCTATAGAACAGCTCGGAAAACTCCTGGAGAAGGATCATTTCTGCAAGAGTATCGCTCCAAACAGCCGGGTGTTTCCTTACTAGCTCTCTGGCCTGGCGAAAATCTTGCCTGCGGTTGATCAGGCTACTCAGGCCCTGACCCTCCGGGGTTCCCGAATAGTAAAATATGAAATCCTTGAACATGGCCCTGAACAGCTCCACAAAGCCAGGGTGCCACTCCATCACTTTCGGTCCGAGGAAATCCTGGCTTATGGCCTCCAGTCCGGTTTTCCCCTCATTCAGTTTAAGCACTCCGTACCTGAACCTGCGGTAAGAGGAGAAGAATTCGGTGGTATCGCTGCTGAATTCAGACTCCAGGCTCAGGATGAGTGAATCGGTGTTGCTGCTGAGCCCCTTTCTTCTTTGCATTATAATCCCGCTGTTGACACCTTCAAACATGGAATCAAAACAGGCTATGGCAGCGTTTATATCCTGTTTCCCTGAAATCTTTTCCCGGGAGGTGACGGAGGTCCGGGTAGATACCGGTAGCGCGATCACCACAGGTTGATAAAAGGGAGATATGCGGGCATCCCGGTCTTTTTCCCTGTATTCCGGGAATTGTACCTCGTAGTGATATCCGGGTTCCATGTAGAGGTAGGCCTGGTACATCCCGGTCTCGAACTGAACCACCCTGGGCGACTCCAAAGGGATCTCCAGTTGGAAGGATCCATCCTCGCTGCATATCAGGCGGTTTGAGTATTCATACACAGTGATAAAGGGATTCCAGGCAATGGTGGTGTAGACGGCCTTGCCGGAATATCCTGGTCCGGATCCATGAATAGAAGTGGATTGCCCCGGGCTTGTCAGCCAGCTCCAAAGCAAGACGCTTAGGATGAAACAGCGGCTATACATCAGAGATACTCCTTGATGTCAATGCCTTTTGGCAGGAAGAGCGAAGCATCACCCTTGTACCTGATGATTTCGCGTATGATGGTTGAATTAACAGGGGTATGTTCGGGGGTGGTCAGTAGAAAAACGGATTCCACGGATGGCAACATCTTCTTATTGATCTGAGCAATGGCCCATTCGTATTCAAAGTCGGAAGCAGTACGGATGCCCCTGAGCATATGGGTGGCTTTGACTTTCCTACAGTAATCTACAGTAAGACCTTCGAAATAATCAGCACTTACCTGGTCGCAGGATTGAAACACCTGGTTGACCATCTTCACACGGGCCTCTATTTTCAGCAGGGATTGTTTTGTGGAGTTTACCCCAATGGCCACGATGATTTTGTCAAAGAGACTCAGGGCCCGGAGCACAATGTCTTCGTGACCCACCGTAAATGGATCGAATGATCCGGGAAAAACAGCGATTTTCTCCATCTGCTTTTTTTTCAAAGGTAATGTTTTACTTGATTTCTTTCTTTGTATTGGCATTTACAAACAGGACATTTCCCAGCTTGTTGTAGCCTGTAAATAGCTTATACCCTTCTGTGGTCAACAGCTCCTCCCTGAAGCCCACGATGGTCAGATCGGCATCGGCCGAGACCTCTTCAATGATCTCCCGGGTACCTTTGTCCCCTCCGTTACTGATCAGGTTGATATTTGCCAGGGAGATAGGCAGCCTGCCTTCTTTGATCAGCTGTTTCAGCTCCTCCATTCTTCGGGTGACAGCCTCAGGCTGGTAGAGGGCAAAGATCTTAATAATTCCTTCTTTCCATTCGGGATGGCCCAGGATGATATAACCCAGTAGGATCATCAGGTTGGCATTGTCAAAATCGGACGGTGTAATCCAGATATGGATCTGTTTTTTATATCCAAAGCCCTTGTAAGAAGTACTCAGAATGCAGAGATCAAATCCTGTAGCATACAGGATGTCATGGGTATTTAAAGCCTCCTCCAGGGCTTCCGGTTCAGTCTGGGAAAACTCAAACAGGATCATGTTGTTGCCTTTGCCGGAGATTCCCGAAAGCTGGATTACCTGAGCAATGGCTGAAGTGTAGGAGGGACTGATGATGGTGTCGAGGTAGACCCGGTTCTTGCTGCCTGCTGCCAGGTTTATGAGTTTGTTGAGAATTTCTTTCGACTCTTTGTTGGTCTGTTCTGTCAGGAAGCCCTTGATGTAATGAATATAAGTCCCAAAACCATACTTCAGCGAGATCCACCGC
>SPBY01000709.1 GCA_004525825.1 Bacteroidia bacterium | reverse complement strand
TCGGGATGTTTGTGGCTGTTTTCTTCCGGGGAAATGTGATCTATGCACTCATTATGGCACAGGCTTCTTCCATGCTGGCAGTTCCATTAATAGCCATAGGATTATTCCTGATGCTGAACAATAAGAAAGTAATGGGAGAATACAGGAACAATATGGTGCAGAATATAATCGCCGTAGCAGGTTTTCTTGTCATTATCCTGATGGTCTATTTCATGTACCAAAATATGCTAACTTATATCCGGACTACCTAAAGTTTACGATTTGTCTCAAGTTGACGTGATATCACTGACCCGGGAGCTAATCTCCCATAACACCATCAATCCTCCCGGAAATGAGGCCATTGTGGCTAGAAAACTTGGAAAGCTTCTTACAGAACATGGCTTTCAGGTACAATTTCCAGGATATGAGAAAAACCGGCTGCACCTTGTGGCAGAAAAGGGAATAAGCGCATCTGTGGCACCATTGGTGCTTTCCGGTCATTTGGATACAGTTCCCCTGGGGAATACGCCTTGGAAGGTAGATCCTTTTTCGGGTGTTACCCTAGGAGATAAAATCTTTGGGCGGGGTTCCAGCGATATGAAAAGCGGTGTGGCAGCCATGACCGTTGCAGCCATTGAAGCCACCTCAGGTCCTGCTCCCAAGGGTGGCATCAGGCTCATATTTACTGCCGGAGAGGAATTGGGTTGTTTGGGTGTCCAACAACTGGTAAAAACCTTTAAAGAATTAGGAAAGGCAAGCTCGATCATAGTTGGGGAGCCTACAGCCAACATTCCAGCCATAGGTCACAAGGGAGCCCTCTATTTAAATGCTGTGGCTAAAGGAAAAACTGCCCACTCGTCCATGCCCGAGCAGGGAGACAATGCCATCTATAAAGCCGCAAAATGTATTTCAAAAATTGAAGAATTCCGTTTTCAGGCGGCGAAAGATCCTCTTCTGCGATTTCCAAGCATAAACGTCGGGCTTATGCAGGGTGGTTTGAATATAAACTCTGTCCCGGACCACGCAGAGTTTACCATGGATATCCGTTCAACGACCATGTTCCGGCATCAGTCCATTCTTCAAAGGCTTATTCAGGAACTTGGTAATGACATTGTCATAGAAACTCTTGTAGATCTTAATCCGGTCAGCACCCGCGAGTCAGATCCTTTTGTACAACTGGTTTATGATATTTGCGGGGTTGAACGGCAAAGTGAAAACTGGCCAAGGTCATTGCCCTATCTCACTGATGGCTCAGTATTACAGCCCTATTACGGTGGGGTACCGACCATTATACTTGGACCGGGAGAACCAGGAATGGCCCATAAGACCGATGAATATTGTTTCATCGAAAATATCATTCAATCTGTATCCATCTATAAGAACATCATATTAAACAGGAGTACCTGAAATGAATTTATATCCGGATAAAATAAGCGACATAGCCGCATTGGAAGATCTGCTATCCTTGCCCACCGAAGCGTCTGTAAAAATGTGTTCAGATCTTGAAGGGGATATCATGTTCCTGGGAATAGGTGGCAAAATCGGACCTACCCTGGCCAGGATGGCTAAAAGGGCCTGTGATAAGGCAAAGGTTGAAAAGCGCATATATGGAGTTTCTCTGTTCGAATCGGATCAGCTACGTAAGCAAATCGAGGATATGGGAATTGAAACCTTTCACGGAGATCTACTGGACATGGACTTTATTAAAAGCCTGCCAAAGGCTAAGAATGTTTTCTTCCTGGCAGGAATGAAGTTTGGCTCCGAAGAAAACATATCCCTGACCTGGGCTGTCAACTCGTATATGCCAGCGCTTGTTGCTGACCATTTTAAAGAATCCAATATTGTCGCCTTTTCAACCGGATGTGTATATCCCCTGGTTGCAGTGGAATCTGGTGGATCTCTGGAGACTGATCCACCCACACCCCTTGGTGAGTATGCTCAATCCTGTTTGGGAAGAGAGAGAATGTTTGAATATGGAAGCAAAAAACATCAGACAAAGGTCTGCCTGATTCGCTTGAATTATTCCGTAGAATTGCGTTATGGTGTATTGCTTGATATTGCGACCAAAGTGAAAAGTCG
>SPBY01000620.1 GCA_004525825.1 Bacteroidia bacterium | reverse complement strand
CTTTATTGCCCGATACCACTTTCTCACCAGAGAGCTGAAATATGTTAATGCTGGTCACAATCCACCCCTGCTCTATGAACCCGGATCTGGCAAGCTGTCTCAGCTTACCAGTGGGTGTGTGGGCATGGGTATGCTCGATGAGCTCCCCTTTATCAATGAAGCTGTGATCACCCTGGACGAACCTGCCAAGATGTTTTGCTATACCGACGGATTGGTGGAAGTGATTCAGGATTCGGGAGTGGAATTCGGGACAGAAAAACTGGAACGGCAGCTTACCAACGCCTTTTCGCTGGAAGAGAATATCCAGTCCATCATTGTGGAACAGAAAATCATGGAGGGTTCTGCTGCCATTTTTGATGACATTTCCATCATAGGTGCCGAATTTCCGGGGAAATCGGGATTCAGCTAATAACAATCTCCATAGCGAGGGTCTAGATTATTTTGCAGGCGGGCAGGGATGCATCTCCGCCACCGGGGCCTCTCTGTGATAAACATCCATGGCCACCAGCATGGCTGTATACCCCCAGAAAAGGGCTGAGATCTTGTCAGTGTCGAGAAAATTATTGAGCAATCCGTGCAGGTAATAGGAGGAAAGCCCAGTAAGTACCGCCAATGAGAATATCCTTATGCTGCGCTTCTTTGAGGATAAATACACCCGGATACCTGTATAAAAGGTGGTCCCTATCACCAGAAGCATACTCAGCAAGCCAAATACACCCGATTCAGAAAGCGGTCCAAGATACTCGCTGTGCGCATTTCCCCGCGTTCCAAAATCAGTACTAATGCGGGTCTTTTCATAAGAACGCTGGTACTTGCCATATTCAAACTGGTAGGTACCCGGTCCGAACCCAAAGAGTGGTTTGTCCTTCCACATCCTGTAAGCACAACTCCAGCGATTGATCCGCTCCAGATTGGACTGGTCGGTAGAAATGTTTGAGATGGACTGAACATGCTCCGAAATTTCACCGGACGACTCCACCCGGTTCTGTTCCAGCTTAACCATTATTTCGGTACGAATGGAAAAGAAAAAACCGATGATGACGACTGCTCCAACCAATACAAATTCAATTCTGACCTTCAATTTGATCAGTGCCCAAATCCCCGCGGAAGCCAGGATACTGATCCAGGTGGCACGTGTATAAGATACCACGGTAGCAAGCAAGAACAAAAGGATCAGCAGCACCATCAGGAAACGGGTGTTCATATCGCCCCGTTTGATGAAAAGGAACAGGGCCACCAGAACCGGAAGAATAAATCCAAGGGTGGCTCCATAAGAGGTGTGATCCTTGTAAAAAGGAGCGGAGGCCTTGTGAGCCATCATCTGGTTGTCCAAACCGTATTGAGAATGATTTACCAGTGTAAAGACAATCACTCCCGATAAGGCAATGATAAAGAGCCATACATAGGTGTGCATGTTCTTTTCTTTTCGGAATAACTGGGTGGCCACCAGGTAAAATCCTACAATGAACCATAGCTTCGAGGCAAACATCTTCAAAGAGACCAGGATATCGCTGCTGGTGAGACTGGTGATAAATAACCACCCAAGATGAAAATAGATGGCCAGAGTAACAGGATGCCTGAGTACTTTCAGATCGATCCGTTCGCCCTTTATATACTTCAGTAAATAGAGAAGCAGTAAACCAGCCAGCAAGGGTTCTGTAGGCAGGTACATGTCGATGGAAAGACCCTCTGCCAGAGTGCTCAATGGTATGGAAAGCGGCACAAAAAACACAATGACCATCAGATATTTATCCACAGCCACCACCGCAAGAACCAGGAATAATAAAATAACGGGAAACAGGGGAAGATAGAATATCTCCAGGGCCAACATGATGCTATTCAAGGCCACAAAGGAAATCAGGATCCCCCATAGGAGACCTTTCGGATACCTTTCCCGGATTCCTTCAATCATTTCTCTTCCCGGATGGCCACCCTGGCCCTGATGTTGTCAATAATGATCAGGACAATCAATGCAAACAACAGGGATGCTAAGGTGGAGACGATGACAATCAATGATTTCTTAGGGTAAGCTTTTTTCTCAGAAGGATAGGCCCTTTCGACCACGAACTTGTGGGACAGGTTCTGTTCGGCTTCCAGCCTGGCTTCCTTATAACGGAGGCTGAGCTCAGAAACCATCTGGGATTCAGATCTCACCAGGCTCAACATAGTGAGGTATTGGGCACCGTTTTCGGAAAGCGCCTTGATCAGCATGCTGCCTGGATCTCCACTGGTCTTTCGATCGTCCGAAACCTGATTGCTTAACAGGTTTATGGAATCCCTCAATGCTGCCAGATTTGCGGCCGCCTCTTTATATTCCCTTTCAACCAGCCTGAATGCCTCAAGGGCCCTTTCCTTCTTCATGCTGTTATAGACCGTATCGACCAGGTCAGAGATGTCGTTAGCCATATTGGCAGCATATTCAGGATCATGATCCATGACTGCTATTTCCACCGACATGAACTCGGTTAGCCGGAAATTGATATTGGACCTGTATCGATTGTATAGTTCTGT
>SPBY01000101.1 GCA_004525825.1 Bacteroidia bacterium | reverse complement strand
CTCAGGGACAGGTTCATACTGGCACCCGTGGAGGTCGCAAACTCATTAAAGTATTTATTGGTGACCATGGTCTTCTTTCTCGTGTTGTCGGGCTTTCATTCTGGGGGATATTCTTTGGAACTCATGTGGAAGGAGGGCTTCCATGCCGCTTTGTATCTCCTGGCAGCCTATTTCAGCGGAGCATTTTTGGCTCCATTGCTTCTGCCTGTATTGCCATTCAGACATTTTGGAGGGAAAGGATTGGTGGCAGGACTATTTATATTTGCTTTGGTAGCACTTCTTGGCTATGCCGAAATGGCCATTATCGCTTTGCTTGGGTGGTTCCTTATTTCAGGTGCCATATCCTCATTCCTCACCATGAATTTCACTGGTGCGAGTACCTATACCTCGCTGAGCGGGGTCAGGAAAGAGATGCGGATCTTTGTTCCCTTGCAAGTCGCATTGGCATTTATTGGATTGTCTTTTGTTCTGATTTCAAAATTTGTATAGCATGAATACGCAGAAATACTTGAAGAATGTGGTCACCCTGGAGTATGATCCTTCCCTTTGTATCGGGTGCCGCTTGTGTATTGAAGTATGCCCTCATAATGTGTTCAGAATGTCAGGTAAAAAGGCGGAGGTGATTGACCGGGACAGGTGCATAGAGTGTGGCGCATGCGAGATAAACTGTGTTACAGGAGCGCTGAAAGTAAATCAGGGTGTGGGCTGTGCAGCTGCAGTTATCTCGGGATTCCTGAAAGGAGGGGAACCTAGCTGTGATTGTGGTGGGGACAGTTCATGCTGTTGATCAACTTGGAAAATTGTTGAAACAAAGACTATGAAAAAAGAGTTTATAAAAAAGTTCAGGGAGATCCTCCGGAAATTTGACCGGGAATTATTCCTGCAGAACAATGCTTCCTGCTGCAATGGAATTAGCCTGGCTCAGTGTCACACGCTCCTGGAGATAGAAAAGAACAGTGAAATATCGGTCACCGATCTGGCCAAGAGCCTTTCACTCGATAAAAGTACCGTAAGCCGGACAGTGGATGGACTTGTGAATATTAAGATGGTGGACCGGGTCATTCCAAAAGAGAACCGGCGCTTGGCCCTGGTCAATCTCACTGAATCGGGTAAACAGGTATGTATGAGCATTAATTACACCAATGATTCCTATATACGGGAAGTCATGCATGATTTTACTGCAGAAGAGAGTGAGGAGTTTCTCAGGTTGTTTGGGAAGCTGACAAACAACATGAATCGATTCAGAGGGTAAAAAAGTAAGTGGAAGTAGTAAATTTTGATTGATATTGTAGTCCTTGAAGTCTCTGAAGGGGGAGGCATCCCCCTTCTTTATTAACACCAACTCCCTAGTTGTCAAGCCATGAAAATCCAGAGGTGTGTCAATATATGGGTAACCTTTCTGTGGGTGTTTTGAAGTGAACTGGGATTGTTGCGAAGCAATAACCACTTCACGAAAAATACCCCACAGAAAAAGGGTGCCCTTTTGAGACACCCTCCTAATCTAATTTTTCTCAGTATACCTCGCGCTAAACGAAAGGAGTAAAATGCTCTTCCGATTTTAGAAGCATGTCGATGTACTGGGCACGCTTGTAAACAAAAGGATCGTTGATGGAATTGCTGCTCAGAGTGCCCCTGAAGGCTTCAATGGAATCGTAGCCTTTGCGATTCATCCAGTCTTCCAGTTCCTTAAGCATCTCTGTGGCGTGTCCCACTCCATTGTGATAGAAGGTGCTGACTGCCTCTACGGCACTGGCTCCTGCCAGGATCATCTTCACCATATCGATTCCTTCATAAATCCCGTTGTTGGCTGCCAAGCTGGCACCAATGTTGCCGTGTGTGAGGCCAATGTAACGGATGGCAAGGCGGTGATCGCTGTGTGTACTCAGGTTCCATGGGGAAACATGCCTTTCAGCCTCCACATCAATATCTGGTTCGAACAGCCTGTTAAACAGGATAAATGCATCAGCACCGGCGGCATCCAGGTCCTTGATGGTCTTCAGGACATTGGTGTAGAAGGGGCTCAGTTTAACACTTACGGGAACCTTTACAGCAGCTTTGACAGCTTTCAGAAATTCGATCTGCTGCTGGATCACATCGTGGCCTGACTTGTCAAAATCGCGGGGCACTGCGAAAAAGTTGAGTTCAAGTCCGGCAACACCTGTCTCTTCCAATAATTTGGCGTATTCCACCCAGGACTCTTTGTAAACTGCGTTCAGACTGGCGAAAACAGGAATGCTGAGGGCCTCGACCACCTGTTTCAGGTTATAAATATGTTCTTTGGGGCCGCCGTGTTCAATTTTCGGAAAAAGGTTGATCATTTCGGCATTGCGATCATCATATGCTTCGAGCTGATTGGACATTTCATTGTCCTCAAGCTGGATCTGTTCTTCGAAAAGCGAACGATATACCACTGCCGATACCCCGGCGTCTTCAGCCTCTTTCAGTTTGTGTAGGTTGTTGGAGAGATTGCAAGCTCCCAGGATCAGGGGATTCTTGAGGGGGACTCCCATGTGTTGTGTTGTAAGTGTAGCCATTTGGTTTAATTATGTGTTTTGTGTTTCTGCTATATAAAACTATCAACTTATATGAAAGGTTCAAAATAAAGTGGAAGAATGGCAGATATTTTTCAAATCACAGCATGAAAACATGAATGGCCACCCAGGATACGATGTTCGATCTTCGGAAAATTCCCGTGGTAAAGGTCCTGGTTCCCTTTGCTGCGGGAGCGCTTTCAGGAAACCTGATCACTGTTCCCATTTCTACCGTGGGAATGGCGATAGCTGCCCTGCTGGGATGGCTGTGCCTGCTGACCTTATTCCTGAAGCTTCACAGAAAGCCAGCTTCGCTACCCTGGCTCTTTTGTTTGTGGGTGTTCCTGCTCTGCTTTACCCTGGGCACCGGAAACGGACTGTTTACCCGGCCCGTAGATCCAAAGTTGCCAGTGGGTGATTGGGTGATCATCAGGGGGGTGGTGAAAGAGGCACCGAAATCCGGACAATCCAACCCGAAGTGTGTGGTGGCTCTTCAGCTCCTGTATGCTTCGGATACAATTTATGGCTGCGAGACCCTCCTGCAGGTATATTTGCCCCCAAACGGTGATTCTGTGGTCCCCCGGCCAGGGGAAACCTGGCAGTGGCTGGGCTTACTGAGCCCCATCCGGAACAGCGGTAATCCAGGTAGCCCCGATTTCGAATCCATCATGCACAGAAAGGATTGCTGGTACCGGTTTTATGCCTCCGGACCCCAGGATCCGGTACACTCGGGCAAGAGGGCAGGTGCATCTCTTCGAATGTCCGATTCGGATTTTTTCCGCCATGCTCTTTCGGACAGATGGCAGGGGGATGAGGAGGAGCTAGCCCTGCTGAAAGCGGTGTGCCTGGGCGATCGTGCCTCGCTAACAGAGGATATGCGTCAGAGTTATGGTGCCGCCGGGGGTATGCATCTTCTGGCAGTCTCTGGTTTGCATGTGGGACTGATCTGGTGGGTGCTGCAGGGTGCTACCCGATGGATGGTCCGGAAAGCACGGAGTGAATTGTACAGGACCCTGGCAGTGGTTGGTATGCTGTGGTTCTACGCGTCGGTGACAGGCTTTTCAGCTTCGGTGTGCAGATCAGTGACCATGTTCTCCTTCTTTTCGGCCGGACGATTGTTGGGGCAACGGACTCATGTGCTGAATGGGATCTTTGTTTCAGCATTGATACTGGTGGTGATTCAGCCATCCAGGCTGATGGAGCTTGGATTCCAGCTTTCCTATGCTGCTATTCTTGGAATAGTCTCCTTCTACCCCTTTTTCAGAAGCCTGTTCAGCCTGAAATACCGGATTCTCAGGTGGCTGTGGGAGGCTGCTTCAATAAGCCTGGCTGCACAAGTGCTAACGGCACCCCTTGTGATTTACCATTTTCACCAGCTACCCGTGTATTCTCTTCTCACCAGCATTCTGGCCATCCCCATGCTCAGCATACTTATTGCCCTCTTTACCTGTTCGGTTCCTTTTATGATCGTGGGAATTTTGGAGAACACTTTTAATTTTATTCTCACCACACTGGCGCGCCTGATGAACCTTACCATGGAGGCTGTCGCAGCCATTCCGGGAGCAATGCTGGAGAATCTGCACCTTAGTTTCGGGATGCTGGTCCTCATTATGGTCCTCCAAAGCCTGCTGATGTTGGCTGTTCAGAGGCGATCAAGGCTTTCCGTCTACCTGGTGCTGTTTATGGTTTCTGTCATGATGTTCTGGAGTGCCTGGACCCTTGCATCACGCCATCGGACCTCCCAATTGGTGGTTTGCCATTTCAGAGGAGCAAGCATGGTGACCCTCCA
Source organism: Bacteroidia bacterium (assembly GCA_004525825.1). GTDB lineage: Bacteria > Bacteroidota > Bacteroidia > Bacteroidales. Next base: position 4,486 of record SPBY01000101.1, on the reverse strand, counting down.
AGAGGGTGAGAGGGTGGATCATTACTGCTGGTGCAGAGACAGTTCATCGCTTGCTTTCATGCAAAAGTACAGATCTGATGCCTGGAGCAGGCGGATCTACCAAAACCATCTTCACGAGCTTGGGGAATCGGCGCATATAGATGGATCGGTTTCATCTTGCATAGAGCTGACCGGGGGAATCTGGTCCGTGGGAAACGACCAAATAAGTTTCTGGGTGGTCACGGGAGCGGTCGGGGACACCCTATCGGCCAAATGGCCATTTGATTGTGCATGGACAGCATGGAATCCGCCCGACTTCATTCTTTTGTCCGGCGATCCTAAGGTCCTCAACCTGGAGTTATTGGCTACAGGTTCGGCCATCGAACTGGTCATGGATGGATCCAACCGCAAGTGGTATACGGAGAGAATGAATGCCCAAAAGGTTCGGATGCATGATACTGAAAGGCAGGGAGCCTACGTGAAAAGATGGTAAAAAAAGAGTCTACCGTTCGTACAATTGGACAATTATCTGTTATTTTGCCTGTTGATTTATATTTTATCATGCATATTGTAATTGCAGGAGCGGGCGAGGTGGGAAAACACCTGGCCAAAATTGCTCAGCAACGAAGAGCACGACCTGGTGATCATTGATAATGATTCCGAACGTCTGAAAGCGGTGGGAAGTGCCCTGGATGTGATGACCATTGAGGGGAATGCAAATTCAATTACCAATCTGAAGGAAGCCAGAATCCACAAGGCGGACCTTTTTATCAGTGTGACTTTTTCAGAGGATGTTAACATAAACTCGGCCATTCTCAGCAAAAGACTGGGGGCCAAGAAGACCATTGCCAGGATTGACAACCAGGAGTACTTGGTGCCGGCCAACAGGGAGATTTTTGAGAACCTGGGGGTCGATTACATGATTTACCCTGAAAAAATAGCGGCCCGCGAGATTGTGGGTCTCCTTTCTGAAACGGGCAGTACGGAGGTGGTGGAGTTCGCCGGAGGGAAACTTCATATGTATGTAATCAGGCTTGACGAGGATGCCCCCATCATTAACCTGACTTTGCGGGAACTTACCCCCGGGGATAAAAAAATGGAATACAGGGCTGTGGCCATAACCAGGCATGGGCAGACCATTGTACCTTCGGGGGATGACCGCTTCGAGTTGGGCGACCTGGTGTATGTGATCAGCAACAAGGCCGGACTGAAACATCTTTACAAATACTCCGGGAAAAAGCAGTTTGAAGTGCGGAATATCATGATTCTGGGAGGCAGCCGGATTGGAAGAAAAACTGCGGATTCCCTTGGAAAACAGCACTATGTGAAGCTCATAGAAAAGGACCGTCAGAGGAGTTATGTGTTATCAAATAAATTAAGCAATACCCTGGTGATTAACGGGGATGGTACTGACATGGAGCTACTTCGCCAGGAGGGCCTGGAAAAAATGGATGCATTTATTGCGGTGACCGGCAATGCAGAAACCAACATCCTGTCATGCCTGCTGGCCAAACACCTGGGTGTGAAACGAACCATTGCCGAGGTAGAAAACATGGACTACATTCACCTGGCCGAAAACATCGGGGTGGATACCATCATTAATAAGAAACTGATCACTGCCAGCCGGATCTTCCGCTTTACCATGGCCGATGAGGTAAGCAGCATCAAATGCCTGACTGGTACCGATGCTGAGGTGATGGAGTTTATAGTGAAGCCCGATGCACCTGCCACCATCGGGTGCCTGGCTGAGATTGATTTTCCCAGGGAGGCCACCATCGGAGGGGTCATCCGCGGGAAGAATGCCTTTATTGCCCATGGCGACACCCATATCAAACCTTACGACCGCGTGGTAGTCTTTGCTTTGCCGGGGGTCATTCACACCGTAGGCAAGTTTTTCAACTAAAAAGATCCATGCTTAATCCAAAGACCATCGCTCGCATTATCGGTCTGATCTTGATCACTGAGGGATTCTTCATGTTGCTGGCCATTCCTATGGCAGCCATATTCAGGGAAAGCGATGGATTGTTATTCCTTCTCTCCGGCGCCATTACGGCCACTGTGGGTATGATGGCCTATCTGCCTGTAAGAAAAACCCCCATTGAACTGAACCGCAGGGACGGGTATGTCATTGTTACTTTGGCATGGATCCTGTTTTCCATGTTTGGTACCCTGCCTTTCCTGCTTACGGGCTCCATACCCTCTTATACAGATGCCTTTTTTGAGACCATCTCCGGATTTACCACCACGGGCGCCTCCATTCTGAATAATATCGAGGAACTGTCACATGCGGTATTGTTCTGGAGAAGCCTGATACAATGGCTGGGAGGCATGGGAATCATCCTGCTAACACTCTTGCTCCTGCCTTTCCTTGGTATAGGGGGAATGCAGCTGTTCTCTGCAGAAGTACCCAGTCCCACGCCCGACAAACTTCACCCCCATGTGAAGGATACGGCCAAACGCCTCTGGTTCATCTACCTGGTGTTTACCATTGCAGAAACGCTGCTCCTGTGGGCAGGCGAGATGAAACTCTTTGATGCCTTTTGTCATTCCCTGACCACCATGGCCACAGGTGGATATTCGACTAAACAGGCAAGCATAGCACACTGGAACTCTCCCTACATTCACTATGTGATCACTGTTTTTATGTTCCTTGCAGGCACCAATTTCACCCTAAGCTATTTGGCCATGCACGGCCGGTTCAGGAAAATCTGGGAGAATGAGGAATTCAAGTGGTACCTGGGATTCATTGGCGGATTTACCCTGGTGGTGACCACGGGGCTTTTTTTCACCTCCGGCGGAGGTCTTGAAGCTGCATTCAGAAATGCAGTATTCCAGGTGGTCTCTATTCTTACGACCACGGGCTATGCCACGGCCGACTATCTTAGCTGGACACCCTGGCTGATTGTACTGATATTTATTCTGATGTTCTTTGGGGGATCGGCAGGATCCACCGGTGGGGGTCCAAAGATCATGCGCATTGCGATCATGATAAAGAATTCCACCCAGGAACTTAAGAGAATGATTCATCCCAATGCAGTGATCCCCGTAAGACTCAACAAAATGGCAGTGGAAGAATCGGTGGTGACCAATGTGCTGGCATTCATCACTTTTTATGGCATAATAGCCGTAGTTTCCATGGCCATTATGTCGGTACTGGGAACCGATTTTGATACCTCGGTGGGAGCTGTGGCTGCCACCCTGGGGAACATTGGTCCGGGCATAGGCGGAGTGGGTCCGGCCCTGAATTTTTCTGAGATCCATGTGGTAGGCAAATGGTTCCTCTCCTTCCTGATGCTGGTAGGGCGGCTTGAACTCTTTACCGTGCTGGTTCTCTTCTCACCTTTATTCTGGAAAAGATAGAAAGGGTCAGTGGTCCGCAAGCTGATACTCAGCCGGCAGTTTTCCGATCGTTTTCCTGAGCCAGAAATGGAATTTGTGCATTCCATCGCCTAAGAACATCAAGGGGCAGAAACCATAGACCACATGGATGTTGTTCTCCTTGCACTTTTCATGGGCACTTTCGGTATAGGCACCCTTGCCCACCCCACGAATCATCCAGACGCGTTTGATGGGAGTTCCGATGCACTGATCGATAATCTCATCACTGAGGCTTGACGGAACAGCCAGGATTACGCTGAACACGTCTTTGGGAAGCTCCCTGACAGTGGGAATGCAAGCTACACCCTCCACCTCAGTACATTTCGGATTCACCGGGAATACCTGGTAGTCCTTTTTGCCTAACTCTACCATCAGGCTGCGGCCCCAGTTGTCTTTATTTGGCGAAGCACCTACTATGGCCACTTTCTTGTCGTCCAGGAATTCTTGAATATTATCTTTCATTATGCCGGGATTAGTCTCCATTAAATTTAAGGGTTTTTTGCTTTCACGAAAACCCTGGACAAAACTTTCTTCTTTTTCAGCAATCATCTGATCCAACATTCCATCCTTTTACCGCTAATGAGAATTGTCATTTCCATAGAAGCTGCGTACATTTGAGTTTATTTTTACACAAATGGAAAGCGACAATTATAAACTCCTGGCAGCTCTTGCTTTTGGAGCCCTGGGAGGACTGATGCTTGGAAACTACATCTGGGGATCCCCGGGAAAGGAACGCAGCCTTTCAAATCATCTGGCTACCCTGAGTAAGGTAGTAGAGCAGATTGAAAACATCAATACGGATGAGTCAGAAAAGCTCAAAGAGAGGATAGAAAATATTTTAACCACCATTGAAACTAGCTATGGCGACTCTGAAGAATCAAATCCATGATATTTCCAAGGACACGGAAAGCCTGGTGAAGGAATACGTGAAGCTTTTTTCCATCAAACAGTCTGAAAAGCTTGCGTTGTTCTTGGGGATAATCGCCTCGGTATTTTTACTGGCTACCTTGCTGCTTATTGTGGTGGTTTTTTCTTCTCTCGCACTTGCTGCATATTTGAATAAGGTAATGGCTGGTGAATACTGGGGCTACGTGATTGTGGGAGGGGTATATATTTTAACAATCATTCT
>SPBY01000150.1 GCA_004525825.1 Bacteroidia bacterium | reverse complement strand
GTGGGGATCCTCAGTGGTGTGGGTGTGGGCGGTGGCTCGCTGACCTATTGCAATACTCTGCCACGTCCCAGGGAACCTTTCTTTCATTCGGGCAGCTGGGCAGGGATCACCGACTGGAAATCTGAACTGGAACCACACTATGCTGAGGCAGAGCGCATGCTCGGTGCCGCAGAGAATCCGGGCTTGTATGATTCGGACGAGGCTCTTAGACGCGTGGCTGCCAGGTTCGGAAAGTCGGACCAGTTCGAAGCCACCAGGGTGGCGGTCTTCTTTGGAGAACCTGAACAGGAGGTCCCCGATCCCTTTTTCGATGGGGAGGGACCCAGGCGGTCGGGATGCAATATGTGTGGAGGATGCATGACCGGTTGCCGCTACAATGCCAAGAACACCCTGGATAAGAATTACCTCTACCTGGCCGAAAAAGGCGGGGCGGAGCTTTGGCCTGAGAAAAAGGTGTTCCGCGTGGAAGCGCTTGAAAACGGGTCCGAAGGGGAGTATTACCGGATCACTGTAAAGGATTCCATGGGCTGGATCAGGAGAAAAACCCACCTGACTGCCGGGGGCGTGATCCTGGCCGGTGGGGTGCTTGGAACGGTCAGGCTACTGATGAATATGAGAAAGCGTCATCTGACACGGATCAGCGGGCAGCTGGGGGCAGAGATCCGGACAAACAATGAAAGTCTGTCGCTGGTGCATTCCCGGTTGAAAGAGAAAGACTTCTCCAAAGGGGTATCTATCGGGTCCATTTTTCCACCGGATGAGGATACCCATATTGAAGCGGTGCGTTATGGGAGCGGATCGGGCTTCTGGAAGCTGATGGGGGTTCCCATGATCCATGGAAGGACCGTGGCAGGACGGATACTGAAACTCTTCTGGAGGCTGCTGAGACATCCCAGGTCCTGGTTGAGGATCTATGTCAGCCGTGATTTTGCCAGGGAGTCCATGATACTATTATTTATGCAGCACCTCGATTCCACGCTTCGTTTCAAACGGGGCCTTTTCAATCTACGCAGTACAGTGTCCAGTGGTCCGGCCCCTTCAGCTGCCATGCCCCTGGCCAGGGAACTGGCCGATGCCACTTCTGAGGAAGTGGAGGGTAATCCCTTTGTGATGGCGACGGAAGCGGTGCTTGGAACGCCCCTTACTGCTCATATACTGGGTGGATGTGTGATTGGGAAGGATGCCACAAGCGGAGTGATTGACCAGGATCATAAAGTATTTGGATATGAGAATCTTTACGTGTGCGACGGAAGCGCCATTTCGGCCAATCCCGGAGTGAATCCGGCCCTGACCATCACGGCCATGACCGAGAGAGCCATGTCAAAAATTCCAGTCAAAGAATAGTTTTGTATATTGCTACATGATCAATTGCGGAGAACTATGATGAACGAAAGAAAACATCAGGCATGGAACTTCTGGTCCGCCTTTGTCTTTTTTGGTGCCATGATACTGGTGGGATACCTGCTCAGACAAAAAGGGGTGGATATCACGGAGTTGACATTCAAGGAGGCACTGTTCATTGTTCTGGCTACTTACCGGATGACCAGGATACTGGTGTTTGAAAAGATCTTTAAATATTTTAGGGATGCACTGAAAAAGAGGGAGGACCTCTACGTGATCGGAACCTTGAGCTCCATCATCACCTGTCCCTGGTGTGCAGGCGTCTGGGTGACTCTTGTCATAATAGTTTTCTATTTCCTGGTTCCCTACGGGGTGGTTCTGGTATATGTGCTTGCACTGGCGGGACTGGCCTCCATTGTAATCCTCCTCTCCAATCTCCTGCATATGTATACCGAAGGGAAGCAGCGGGTTCACCAGCGAGAGAAAAAACCCAACAACGAACAGTTCTCCTGATCTAAAGGAAAAAGAGGGCCACACCTATCACAGAAACAATAGCGCCTGCGATCTCCAGGGCTTTGATCTTCTCCTTTTTCATCAGGATGGCGGGTGGAATGATCAAAACCGGGGTAAGGTCCATCAGCGTGGCGGCTATGCCCGTATCGGTGTGCTGAACCGCAAGTAGCGAGAAACTGACTCCCAGGAAAGGTCCGGTAAATGATCCGAGAGTCATGATCTTCACGGCTTTCAGGTCCTTCAAGGCGCCAAAGAGGTGCTTCCATCTCTTAAATGCAGTAATGACCAGGGAAAAACCAATCACTCCGGCTATAATGCGGATCTGGGTGGCGGAGAAGGCGTTCATGTCCTGCATCCCCTTCTTACTGAGCACCAGTCCCGTTGCCTGTCCCACGGCACCCCCCAGAGCCAGCAGGCTTCCCAGCACCAGCGGCCCTGCTGTGAGCTTTTTGCCGAAGGCTCCCTTTTTAATATCCACTTTGACCGCCATGACCAGAACAATGCCCAGTAGGGTGATGGCCATGCCGAGAAATTCCATGCCCGTAAGTACCTCCCCCAGGGTGATCCAGGCGATGAGGGCAGTGATGGGAGGGACCATGGCCATGATCAGCATGGCCACCCTTGCGCCAATGAGAATGAAAGAACGAAACAGGAACAAATCACCCAGCACAAATCCCACCAGTCCGGAGAGCACCAGCCAGAACCACTGGTAAGGGGTGGCATCCGGAAAGAATCCATCATTCACCAGAGCGTTATATATGGTAAGAAATACCAGGCCCATGACCAGCCTGATCAGGTTCAGCGACAGGGCACCCACACGCTTCCCGGCCGACTCAAAAGCCATGGCCGTTACCGTCCAGCATACTGCAGTAAGAAGGGCAGCTATTTCACCCAGGTATTGTTGCACAGGTTTGCGATTTTAAAAGAAATGCAAAGATAGACAATCGATGCAAAAAGCCTATTCGTATCGCAAGGCCTCCACCGGGTTTCGGCGGGCCGTTTTCCGGGTCCGCCCCAGGGTGATCAGGCTTTGGAACAGCAGCACCAACACGATACTGCTGGCGAAAATCCACCAGTACAGGGGTATCCGGACCGCATAGTTGCTAAGCCATTGCTTCATGTATAGCAAGGAAAGCGGAACTGCCAGAGCAGAGGCGATCAGGGACCAAAGGAGGGTGGAGGCATAGATCAGGATCATCATTTGCCGGGTCGATCCTCCCATCACCTTCCGGATGCCGATCTCTTTGGTTCGGGCCACCATATTGTGGGAAACCAGTGCATAGATTCCCAGCAGAACTATCAGGACAGACAGCAAAGAGCCCGATATCAATATCTTTTGCAAGCGATCTTCTGCGGTGTAATATCCCTCGATGGTATCAGTTGGGAAGTTGTGGAGAAGTACATAGGCAGGATCAAAACTCTTAATGGATTCATCGATGGTCTTCAGGATTTGCCGGGGATCCGATCCCGGGGCATACCTAAGAGAGATGTTCCTGATATTTTCAGAATAAGCTGTAAGCACCAGGGGCTCGATGCTCCGGGCTGCCGATGAGTAAATAAAATCTTCCACCACCCCGATTACCTCCATTGGTGCGCTGTGCATCACCACCTGTTTGCCTATCAATTCTCCGGGTGTACTACCCAGCATAAGCACGGCTGCTTCGTTCAGGATGACTCCCGAACGATCCGGTTCCCTTTCGGGATCGAGGAACCTGCCGGCCACCAGGGTAAACTGATAGAGCTGGCACAAACCGGGTTGGATGCGGTATTCGCTGATGGTTTTTATCTGGTCAGGGTCATCGCCATACATCATGATTCCCTGACCGCTGGTCCCCCGACCGATGAAATGGTTGGATGCACCTACTTCCAGAATGCCGGATTGGGACAGCAGTTGATCGCGGATGGCCAGGTAGTTCTGTGTCAGATTCTGGTTCAGGTTGGAGATTTGTACTATGCAAGCTGGATTGTAGCCCGGGGAGTAGTTCTTGAGGTAGCGAATCTGCGTATTGATTCCCAGCAGAATGGTGAGCAGGGCAACTGCAATGCATACCTGGAGGATACTGACCACCCTGAGCAGGATCCGTTTGTCGCCTGCCGGATTGACCATGCCCCGAATCAGGGGAATGGGGGCGGCCCGGCTCAAAAGCATGGCTGGGTAGAAGCCCGATAGCAGAATGGTGACCAGGTAGATCGATACTAGCACCAGGTAAAGCCCCGGGGTAGCGGTCACCCCGGTAAAGGATTCCCGCTGCATAACATTGGCAAAAACAGGGAGCAGCAGCATGGCCAGTGTGGTTCCCGCGACAAAGGCGATGGTGACTACCAGTGTGGTTTCCAGGTAAAACTGTTTCATCATCTGTTTGCGACTGGCTCCGTTTACCTTACGGATTCCGATCTCCTTGGACCGTTTCGCTCCATTGAGAATAAAGAGGTTGATGAAGTTGGAGAGCGCCAGCCCCATCACAGCCAGGGTAATCACAAGCATGATATATATGGTCTTCATGCTTCCAGGCATGGTCAGGTCCCATTGGACATGGCTATGCAGGTGCAGCTGCGGCAGGGCTTCCAATCGTGATTCAAAAGTAGATCCTTCAAAGCTGGAAAAGCGCTCTGTTAGTATCCTGGAGTTCTCGTTGCCAATGGTTTCCAACACCGGTCCGTGATCGACCCCCTCTTCCAGCAGGTAATAGCTGAAGAATTCCAATCCCCCGTATTGCTCCAATTCAGGCTCATTCTGCATGGGCATCAGCATGTCGAACCCAAAATGGGTATTGGGAGGAATGTCCTCTATCACAGCCGATACGGTATAGAGTTGTTCCTCCATGGTAAAGGTTTCCCCCACCACATCGCTTCTTCCGTAAATTCTCAGGGCAATCTTCTCGGGCAAGACCACTGTACCGGGTTCAGTGAGTGCATTCTCTGCACTTCCGGCCAGGAATTTCAGGTCAAAGAGTCGAAAGAAATCGGGATCGGAAAAGATCAGGTTCAGCTCCTTGTGGCGATTTTCCCCTACGGTGACTTCTCTTTCAAATCCCCTGTAGAGCTGGATGGCAGCCTCCACACCTGCTACATTGCCTGGAATTTCCGTATAGGCCTGACGAAGGTTGATGGGCATCTCCCTGGGCTCCCCATTTTCGATCCAGATGGTGTTCATGCGGTAGATCCGGTGGCCCTGGCTGAAATGGCGGTCGAAACTAAGTTCAAACTGGATGAAGACCGTTAGAAGGATGGAGGCGGCCAGTCCCAGCGAAAGTCCGCTTATGTTGGTGACCAGGGTTAAAGTGTCACGTCTTATAATCTGGAATAAGTTTCTAATAGTCAATATGTTATATTCTTTTATTTAACAATAAGTTCAGTGGCACACTCGGGGCAGGTGTAAATCTCACAACCGGTGCAGGCAAAGCAGTTGCTGCAGGTCCGGTAGGCGAGATCCCTTTCAACGGAGGAACCGCAATTGTGACATAAAATGATCTTAATCAGTTTGTGCATTTAGTAGACGAATAACTATTGCATTTGTTACTTTCTCCTTTGGCTTCGCCTCGGTTCTCCTTTCTCCTTTTCCCTGGCTACCTGCTATTGCTGTATTTGACAATAAGATCGTCGTGCAGAGTGTTGTACATCTCAAGCACAAGTTCCATTTTTCCTTTGGTATAACTGGTCAGATATTCCAGAGCCTTTTCAGGTTTCTTCTTTGTATAGATCCAGTGCTTCCTGATCCACATGATCTCTTTCAGTAAAAAGTTGTTCCTCGTAGGGATCCCTTACTGCCACAGGTCCTTTACAGCCTCCTGCCACTTCAGGTAGAGCAGGTTGTCCACAAAATCGATGGCCCAACAGGCCGAGGCAGAGCTGTAGGTGGTGGGGTCGAAGTTCTTATAGCATTCAGCAATCTCCTGAGTGCCTGCATAGATGGGCACATAGGGACTGGTATAGGCCTTGTCGAGAAAGACCCAGTAGATGCCCCCAATGGGATCGGGCAGCCAGCCTCTTAGCTGGGCAATCATCCTGTAAAAGCCCTGGGGACGAGCCACATTCCGACGGTTGTTGATGTCGAGCAGTTCTCGCATGTCCTTGCTGGGGAAGGGGGTGGCAAGGGGACTCTTCTTCATAGCTCCCTTTCCGTCGGGCACGTACCAATCATAATCTTCTGTCATGTCGTAGATGGTCCCTTCAAAAGTGGAGCGCTGGAAAGCCATGACCTCCTGTATGGAGATATTTCTTTCCGGCTTCACTGAAGTGGGGTAGATGGAAATGGGCTCCACGTATTGGATATACTGGTTGTAACCCAGTGCGAAATGATGACCGAACCATCAGCCGAAGCTTTTTTGCCCACCGCAATGATGGTGCAGCCAAAGAGGTTTATGGTGGTAAACGCCACAAAGGCTGTCAGGAGAACTTTGACACAATTACCAGGTCTATTTTTCATCTTTTTAGGCGATTTTGTTTTATATTGGACCGAATTTAGGAAACATTCCTGAATCTCGCGATAAATCGCGAAAAACCACCGACCAACAAGAGATAGCCCGTACAATTTTTGCTGTTATGGTAAAAAACTATCTTCTTATTGCCTTCCGGAATGCCTGGAGGAACAAGGGCTACACGCTCATCAACCTGCTGGGTCTGGCCATCGGTATTGCCAGCTCCATCATCATTCTTCTGTTTGTTTTGGATGAGGTAAGTTTCGACAGGCACAACGAGCATTTTCGTGATATATACAGGATCTGCATCCGGGGAAAGATACAGGGAAACGAGCTGGAAGCCGCCCTCTCCAATGCGCCCATGGGAGCCACCCTGAAAAGTGATTTCCCCGAGGTGGAAGAGTTTACCAGGCTGTTTACCTTTGACGGGGATCCTGTAGTTAGGTATGATGAAAAGGTCTTTATCGAAGAACATTTCTACTATGCTGATTCAACATTCTTCAATGTCTTTACGGCCCCGCTGGTGTTCGGTGATCCCAAAGGCATGCTCAACCGGCCCAATACCGTGGTGCTTACAGAGGAGATTGCCAGAAAATACTTTGGAAACGAGAATCCTGTGG
>SPBY01000525.1 GCA_004525825.1 Bacteroidia bacterium | reverse complement strand
CCATTGCTGGCCACCATCACACTACCACTCATCCCGTCACGGTAGGAAGCGGTCATCGAGACGATACGTTCATCGGAACCCAGGACCTCTTTTTCCAGGGCAAAGGCATCCTTCAATTTCTGTTGGGGATCGATGGTAGTGAAGTTCTTGTCCACGGTAAGAAGATCGGGTCCTTCGCCCTTGTAGTAGCGTTCAGGATCGGGAAGGGTGCGGAATTCATCTTCGGCCAGGTATCTGGTTCCTGCGATGGCCTCAGCAATGAATTTTCCAAGCTCCTCCTTGTTGTTCAACCTGTTGGTGGAGATGCTCGAATACTTGTTGTCCACATATAGGTTGATTTGCATGCCGTTCCGGTTGGATTCCTGAAGTTTATCGATCTTCTCATCCCTTACCTCGATCTGGCTGCTGTTGTTGTTGTATATGGAAACGCGGGCCTGTTGTGCACCATTCTGAATGGCGTGCTCCATGGCCCATTTGGAGATGTTGTATTTTTCGTCTTTGGTCATGATCAAATGTTTTCAGGATTAAGCACTGGTTCCTCCCACGGTTAACTTACTTACCAGGACGGAGGGGAGACCCATTCCCACAGGAACAGATTGCCCGTTTTTTCCACAGGTCCAGGTTCCTGTCGCGGTCTTATAATCGCCGGCAGCCATGGTAATATCGGCCAGTGCCTGGGGTCCATTCCCTATGATGTTAATGTCCTTGATGGGCTGGTTCAGTTTCCCGTTCTCGATCAGAGTTCCCGATTTTACGAAGAAGGTAAAATCACCCGCACCGATCTTCACCTGTCCGTTGGTGAAATTGTCCACATATACCCCGTAATCGACGCTGGAAATCAGGTCGTCGGTGGTGTGTGGACCATTTTCCATGTAGGTGATTCGCATTCTGGGAATTGGCACGTGCCTGAAAGACTGGCGGCGGCCATTTCCGGTGGGTTCTACCCCATAGTGCTTGGCACTGATCCGGTCGTGGAGGTAGCTCTCCAGCACCCCGTCTTTCACCAGGTAGATCTTTTTTACGTCATTCCCTTCGTCATCGATGTTGAGGGCACCGCGGTTGAATTCCATGGTTCCGTCTTCGACGATATTGATAAAGTCTTTGGCAATGCTCTTGCCCATCTTGTCGGAGAAAATGGATTCCCCTTTCCGGTTGAAGTCAGCCTCAAAGGGGTGACCCATGGCTTCGTGAAGCAGGATCCCCGATCCTCCGGCACCCAGCACCACAGGCAATTCTCCTGCTTTGGGTTTGCCGGCACCAAAGAGGAAGTTGGTCTTGGCAATGGCTTCCTGGGCCAGTTCTTCCACCAGTTCGTCGTTCAGAAATTCAAATCCCCGGCGGATCGAACGTGCACTGTAGTCGTTCTCGATCTGTCCGTCCTGCTCCATCACACAAACCACCCCCAGGGTGGCCATGGGACGGTAGTCATATGTGAGCAATCCCTCGGAGTTATAAAACATCACGTAAGAAGACTCGTCACGTTGGAACACCCGGGCCTTGGTGACCTTTTCGTCCAGTTCGTACAAGCGGTCATTCACTTTCTGTACAAAGGGAATCTTCTGCTCCACGGTGGGGTTTTCCCATTTTTGGGAGACTTTGTAGTAATTGGGGGCTGTTTTCTCAACCAGGTTAGTCTTGTTGAAAGTCACAGGATCATTGGCAATGTTGGCAGCGGTTTTGGCCACCTTCAGCATGTCAGCCAAACTGGTGGTTTCGGTATAGGCAAAACCTGTCTGGTCGCCTTTCAGTACCCGGATTCCCACCCCGTAATCCACATTGGAAAAAGCGCTGTTCACTTTTCCGTCTTCCAGTCCCAGGCTGTTGGACAAGGTATGTTCAAAAAAGAGATCTGCATAATCACCACCTTTGGACATGGCCTCTGCTACCACTTTCTGCAGCATTTCGGGAGTTACTTCAAAATAGTCTAGATAGCTTTTCACATCGGGGGAGATTTGAAGATTCTGGCATGATTTCAGCAACGGGGGCAATACCATGGTCCCCGCAACTGCTGCACCGCCTGTAAGAATAAAGTTTCGTCTGCGAGGCTCATATTGTCTCGGTTTAGCTAACAAAGGGCTCAATGTACAATTATCCAGTGTATTTGGGAATAATCCCGGCTTGTTTAAGAGTATCATTAACTAATATTCTTATTTTTATTTGCTCAAGCCATCACTGACTAAACCTGAAACCATGAAAACCGTAAAAATGATTGCTCTTACGCTTGCCACTATGGTGCTTTTTAGCTACTGCTCCCCCTCCGATGAGTGGATCTCCCTCTACGACGGAGAAAGCCTCGAGGGCTGGACCGCCTCAGAGAATACTGATTCCTGGAAGATAGAAGATGGAGCCATTGTGACCGGCGGCGAACGTTCCCACCTGTTCTACACCGGCGAGGTACTGGACCACAATTTCCTCAACTTCGAATTCAGTGTGGATGTGATGACCCAGCCGAATTCCAATTCGGGGGTGTATGTTCATACCGAATTCCAGGAGGAGGGCTGGCCGGCCAAAGGCTATGAATGCCAGGTGCTGAATTCCACCATCCCCGGTGACTATATGGAGCATAAATTGTCGGGCAGCATTTATGCGGTCCGGAATGTATGGAAAGCGGTGCAGGCCGATAAGGAGTGGTACTGGCAAGCTTGACAATCTGGGCCTCAAACTCCAGGTCCTCCGGCGGAGTGCCAGGGGTGGGAAGATCATCGGCCAGGGGCTTTACCTTGATGTTCTTGTATGCCACCACGCTTCCGGGGTCGTGGCACTGAAATGCAAAGGTACCTCCGGTGGGGCTCAGTTTCCGTCCCTCCCAGCCTTCCGGTCTCCATAATTCGGCGGGTTCAGTATATTCTGCGGCCAGCATCCCGTTGATAAAAGTTTGTATGGTTTTTCCCTGCACCTTGATGGTGTAATTGTACCACTCCTTATCGGCCTGCACCGCTTTCCATACATTCCGGACCGCATAAATGCTGCCCGACAATTTATGCTCCATATAGTCACCGGGGATGGTGGAATTCAGCACCTGGCATTCATAGCCTTTGGCCGGCCAGCCCT
>SPBY01000107.1 GCA_004525825.1 Bacteroidia bacterium | reverse complement strand
GGAGGCGGTAAGGTCATCAATTTGGGGCGGTAACTTTACCAGATTGGTATCAGCGTAATCGATATATACATATTCGGCAAATGATCCCCTGTGCGTAAACCCGGGCTGGGTTTGGAAATCACAAACCTGATGGTTGCCGGACGTACATTGTTCACATGTTCCGCAGCCGCATACAAAAGGAGCGGTCACCCGGTCTCCCGGCTTAAAGTTCCGGACATCCTTTCCGACCTCTTCAACTATTCCGGCCCATTCATGTCCCGGAACATGGGGTAGGACGATATCAGGATCATGTCCCATCCAGCCATGCCAGTCACTGCGGCACAGACCTGTGGCCAGTACTTTCATGACCGCTCCTCCCGGAGCAGGCTCCGGATCCGGGATATTTTCAATAGTTAATGGTCCCTGGAATCTGTTATAAACTATAGCTTTCAAATTTTCTCTTTGTAAATCTGCTTTGCAAATTACGGGGTAATTGAGCTCCCATCCAAAGGGATCATCGAGATGCTTATTCTCCCAACCAGGAGTTCAAAATCGCTGACTGCAGGAGATTGGGATTTTTCATGCGGCTAATCCTTAGTTTTTGCTCCCTCGTTTTGTCGATTTCCAATCCTGCGTAACTTAAATACTTTGTGTAGTCGGGTTCTTTAGTTGTGTAAACATATTCGAACAGATCCCTTAGTGAAATTCCGGCCACCAGTTCACAGGCTTGCTGAAACTCGGCATCTGTAAATCCGCGACCTTCTTCCTTATAATACTTCCAGTATAACAATCGCATCACATCATCAAGCGATTTATTGTTGTTTGTTGCGTTACGGATTTCAAAATCCAAAAGCAGACCCACCACCGGCCCTTTATCATAATATGAGATGCTTTTATCAGGCTCCCTTCCCTGGGTTCCAAAAGGACCATCTTCCCAGGTATTGTAACTGGCTTGTGACAGGGATTGGTAAAAACGGCCAGGATTATTTTCATGCGCATTCAGATTCTCGTCGAAGTGAGATAACAAGGTCTCTGCATCTATAAGCTCAGCTCTTTTAACTATCAGGTACTCATAATACACCGTCAAACCCTCGCTGACCCAGAGCAGGTTGGTTTTACTCCCTTGATCATAATCAAATGGTCCCAGTTCAAAGGGCCTGATGCGTTTCACGTTATAGTGATGAAAGTATTCGTGCGCAATGAAATTCATCATTCTATTCATGGCTTCCGGCGTTGTCAGTCTGCTGCCATCAAAACTTATGGTAGTATTGTTTAAGTGTTCGATACCGCCCCGGCCAGGGCCAATGCCAATAAATGTGTATTGCTCATAAGGGAGGTCACCCATTATGCTTACTGCAGCCTGAACTACTTTTTTTAGATTGTCCATAAAAAGTGCCCGGTCGAAATCCCCGATTTTATACCCGATAAACCGGTGCTCGATTCCCTGTACTTTAAATGAAGGTAACTCCTCCAAATTCCCTATCAGGATTGGACAATCGTAGAGAATATCAAAATCAGGAGCTGTAAATTCATCCGACTTTCCCGCCACCAGCTCCAAACCCGTGGCAATTCTTTCCCATTCAGGGTTGATAATCACCCTGACCGACACCGGGGTCTGAAGGAAACCATCCGGGTAAAGGAATGTATTTTCGGGCAAAAGGTAGGCATGGGTGCTGTCCACATAAGAGTTCGCAACGAATTGCCTGTGTGTCCTTATGGAATAACTAACAACAAAGGTCTTGTTTTTAATGCCGGTAAGGATCCAGGTATTATCATTTGTCCTTTCCACAGGAATGTTTTTCCCATGTTCGTCGTTTGCCCTGATGTTTTCCACTGCCTTTGCATAATCCATTATCTGGTAGTAGCCTGGCATCCAGTTAGGCATTTTTAAATGGATCGTATCCTGGTTCCATTCCCTGCAATTCAGTTCAAGGAGATAGGTGTGACTGGCAGGCTCGGGGATTGAAATCACATAGTGCAAATGGGAATTTTCGCTTTGCGAAAAAGCTGTTTGAGTAGTGAAAGAAAACACAAACAGCAAGGATAACAAAAACAGGCGCTGACCTTTTTGAGGCTCAATATTTTTCTCGTGCATTGATTTTCTGTCCATAGTTTTACTAAGATAGAAAGAAAACTGAATCGATTCCACCCACTTTCGAATGGAATCACGGCATGGGTGAAAGACCCTCCCACTTTACCGCCCAGAGACCATTGCGCGGAATTCCGGGATTGGGGATCGTACATCCATCATAACCGGCACATATCATGGCCACTGCTGCGAGTAAGCCACCGTTACCTGGCAGGTATAAACGAAGCCGTTCATTCTGGTAATTATGCCCGTTTCTGAGATAGGTATTTGTTATGGGATCCATGAATAGAGCATCCATGGCCCGCTCTGGCTGGCCAAGACGTACAGCCGTCATAGCCGTTAAGGGAAAATCCCATCCCCAGGTGTCTTCCCACTGCCAGTTTTCCCAGACAAAATCAAATGTATTCTGCATCAATTCAATATCATACAGCGGACAGAGCGGCAGTGCACCAAATGCTCCCAGTACAGCCGGGTGATCTCGCATATGCGTTCCTTCCCCGTAGGCGAGAGGAACGCTTTCGGCTGGCAGGTAGATACCATCCTTCGAAAACAGGGGGGAAAGCCCTTCCCTTACCTTCACCCATTCTGGATTGGGGGATTGTCCCAAACGCCGGGACCATTGGATGGCTGTATTGAGTCCCCAGTACCAGTACGACAACTCAAAGGGGGGATTGAGCGTTGTGTTTGGATCAAAACATTCCTGAGCAGGTATAAGCGCCGGTCCCAGTTCATACCTGGATTTTTCGGGATTGTACCAGGCATAGGAGGCCATAAAATCGGCCGTGGCAAAGACCAGGTCCTTGAAACGGTTCAATGTAACAGTGTCCTGAAATTGACGGTAGTAAAGTTCAGCGAAATAGATGATATGTGGCTGCTGCCAGATCAGGAATGAACCCACGGATGAGGGGCTGTCATTCCCAGAGGGCTCCGTCATCTTCTGCCAGCGAACTCCTTTAAATCCCTGGCGAAGGGCCGTTTCTTCAGCTTTGCCGGCAGCACTTTCATACCACGACAGGTTCTCCTCCATCAACCCGGGCCGGTTCCACAGGAAAAAATGTACCATGTGCCACCAGGCCATCTCCAGGTGAAATTTTCCATACCAGCTGTTATAGGTCAGGCCCGTTTCCTGCGGAGGCTGTGCCCCGGCGCATTGTGCCCGGGTAAGGTATTGTGAAAGAACGATCCGGCGTTCCAGTTCATTTGCCCGGGGATCAAGGCTTCCGGAGAAATCCACCGTAAAAGCAAAACCGCCGTTCCCTACAGTCAGGGATCCCAGAGAATCAAATGAGGTATTCAATACCTGGTGTCTGCTCACAAGCGCTTCCCGGTAAATGGGCGGTACCGTGGAACAGGATGCCCCAATAATGACCAACAGTAAAATTTGGGGAGTCCTAGTCCTCTTCCTCTTCCTCTTCCTCTCCATCAGAAAACTTCTTCGGGTAGCTTTCTTTTCCTTTGAGTGCGTACCAGATGATCCTGTTCAGCAGTTGATCCTCGCCCCTGTCCACATGGATGAACTGCGGGTCCATGCTCTTTTTGGCGTAATACAATGCTTTGCCTTTCAGCGTTGATAGTTCAGGATTCATTTCATTGAGAGGGATAAGGTTAGGTACGGAGCTGTAGCTTGTATTGTCAGGTGTTGAAACAAAACAATCGAACATCGGCATGGCAGTGGCGTCCATAACATTCATAGGAGGGAGGCCTAAGATCTGTTCAATGGTGCGTACCAGGGAGGTTTGATTGTACTGTGTACTTAAGGTGGTTTGGGATTGTGAGTATGGACTGATCACCATGCCTAAAGTCCGGTATGCCGATACATGATCCCATCCGGACTGAGAGTCATCTTCCGTGACGAATATGACCGTATTCTCCCAAAACTTGCTCCTGGTAATGGCTTCCACAATCTGGCCCAGGGCAAGGTCATTGTCGGCCACCATGGCACGCGGAGTGGGAAATCCGGGATACATGCCTGCTGTATGGTCATTGGGCAGGGCAATGATGCTCAACTCCGGCCACTGGTCCCCTGCCATTTGCTCATATTCATTCAGCTCTTCAACAAAGGTTTTAGCTCTTAAAACGTCTGGAATTGCGTGATGGTCATATCCGGGGTAGTTCGGTGAGAGCAATTCTTCCACAGGTTTGATGGTTGTTTTATTGGTAAAAATAAAGGGCCTGTCGTTCAGGAAATCCGAATATATACTGGTCCAGTTTAAGCTATCACTGAACACAGGAATGCAGGCTTCTCCATAAATACGTACACTCTTGCCATGTTTGAGTGCGTTGTCCCAGATAAAGCCGGTTGGGCTATACACCAGCGCATCGGTCTGCACATGCGGATAGCTTCTGAACCATGCCATGACATTTTTCTCCACATTATCGGTGACAATGGAAGCATCGGTCCATTGATGCCCTTCCGCAGAAGATTTTCCCGATACGTAATAATTATCGAGCAGCATGAATTGCCGAACCAGCTTGTGAGTATTTGGGGTGACATCTTCACCAAAGACGCATAGAGTGCTTTCCCCATCTCCTTCCGGAACATCCCCAAGGATCTGGTCATAGGTCCTGTTTTCCTTGATAATATAGACCACATGTTTGAACACTGAAGGTTCTCCAATGCGGGCGGGTACAGGAACGGGGGCGATTCCCTCACGTGCTTCCTCCAGGGTGAGGCTGATCCGGAACAATTGACTGGCCTTTACCACACGTTCCGAGTAGCTGGCCAGCATTTTCTTTCCGGGAACATAAATGCGGGAGACTGAGGCCATCTGCCGGTGTGCGTTGTACGCAGGCTCCCCCGTTGGAATAAGGGCATTATTGGCTATCCTGGCCCCTTCAGCCTCAATATTTGCCACAAAGAGCTCCCCTCCCACTACACATAAGGCACCCGGATAGGCTCCCGTCGGGATAAATCCTGCCACAACACTGCATTCCGTTTTGCCTTTTGATGAAGCCTTGCTACCCAGATTTATAACAGCGATGGCATTATCCATTCCGTTGGCCACATAGAGCGTTTTCCCGTTCCTGGAAATGGCCAGTCCGTTGGGCGAGGAGCCCCAGAAGGGATTTTCATTCCCCATTAACCTGACAGAAATGGTTTCGCTTACCTTTCCCTCCCTGGTGTCGATCACCGACACATCATCGCTGTTGGCATTGGCCACATAGACAAAATTTTCATCCGGGCTTTTCACTATATCGTTGGGATGGAGCCCTAGCTCTATTTCATTCAAAACCTTCCCGGTGGCAGGATCCAGCACACTCACTGTCCCTTCCCGGGTGGAGCCGTTTACTGCACTGACTTTGGCCTTGCCCCAGGGTACACCGGCTACATCTGGATCCGATTCATCGGGGATGCCCCCGGCCCAGTTGGTCACATATAGTTTTCCATTGGCAGCAACCACTCCGTAAGGGGCCACACCCACAGGGCTTGTCCAGTTGATTTCCCCTGTTTCACTGTTAATTTTAACTACCTGGTTGTTCCCGTTCAGGGTGACGATGAAATAATCCTCAGACCCTTCGTGGATGATTTCCACCTCGTTGGGAAGGGCAACCGGGGAGGGGGCCACAGGCATAAATAAATGTTGTTTGATAATTTTTGCCTGCTCTCCGTCCCAGTATGCCACGACCACAAAAGATCGTGTTCTCTGGCTCACCAGGCTCCACACCACATATTGTTTGCCTCCTTTCTGAAACCACTTGACGCCGGAATAGGTGTTTATCGCCCCGCTCAAATGGCCTAAATTCCCTGGTATCAGTCCATGAATAAGTCTTCTGGATTCAACATCGTAAAACATGATTTCATTACGACCTTCAATAGCCAGGGTTTTACCATCCGGGGATATGGCACAGTCCATGGCATGATTTTCAAATTCCGGATCTCCGAAATAAATCTGTTCTCCAGCCGGATCTACAATCCGGTTATAAGGCATCAATACCGGCAATCGGCTCCCGGACAGATCAAGATTATCCCATTCAGATAAATAGGGATTGGATTCCTGGGCAAAGAATGGAACAGCTATGGTTAAAAGTGCAAGGAGTACTGTGCAGGTAAATTGGACCTTCTTCATATTCATGATATTTAATGCAATGTGGAAGAATCAAGCAGTCAATTTAGTAAAAGTTACAAGTTTCATTGCTCAATCCTGTCAAGTAAATTAACTGCTTGCTTTCATTAAGGTCACTATATTTGCTTGGGCAAGATGGTGGTTCATGGAGTAATGAAATATTTAATAAATTTACTACTAAGAGTATCATCTGATTAGGCTGCTCATGTGCCTGTGAAAATATTCATCAGAAATATGGTTTGTATTCGCTGCCAGATGGTGGTGAAAGCCGAGCTGGAAAAGCTTGGTGTTCGTTATGTGGATGTTAAAATTGGTGAGGTGAATACTGTGGAAGACATTCCCAAGGATAAACTGGATCAGTTAGACACTGCACTTAAAAAAGCCGGATTGCTGCTGATGGACGATAAAAAAAGCATCCTGGTGGAGAAAATAAAAGCTGCAGTTATCGAACTTGTACATTATACAGAGGAACAAATCAAAACAAATCTTTCAGATTACCTGAGTGAGGAGCTCAACTACGATTATACCTACCTGGCCAATCTATTTTCGGAGGTAAAAGGAATCACCATAGAGAAATTCTATCTGACCCACAAAATTGAAAAGGTCAAAGAGCTGATCGTCTATGATGAACTTAATCTGTCTGAAATAGCATACAAAATGCATTACAGCAGCGTTTCACACCTCTCGAACCAATTCAAAAAGATCACGGGACTTTCGCCTTCACACTTTAAAAAGCTCAAAAACAAGAGACGCCGCACTCTTGAAGATGTGTGAATGATGTAAGGAATATTAGAAATAATATAACACTTGTAAGCCTCGGTCGTGATACCTTTATCTATATATAAACCAGGCTAATGCAACTTATCGGAATTGAAAAGTCTCAAGCTCATATTCTGGTTGACTTAATTGAATATGTCCCTCATTCGGTTGTTTTCAGAACTCTTGTTAAAAAAATAACCGGAAACATCATCGCCATAGCCATTGACTCCGGTGAAAAGCTGGAGGAGAAGATTTCCCCATTCGACTCTTATATTCAGATTATTGAGGGTGAATCCGAAATTGTAGTTGACAATATTTCATTTATTCTTGAAACCGGACAGGCCATATTAATACCGGCACACTCTATCAATTTAATAAGAGCAAATAATCCGTCAAAAATGATAGTCACAGTGATTAAAAGTGGATATGAAGGAATCATTATTTGACATGGTATTCGATAGATCAAGATCTAAAATTTTAAAACACACAAGATGTCAAAAGAAAAAGATCCCAAGAAGAACACTAAAAAGCCAGCCACAATGAACCTGAAAGAAAAGAGGGCTGCAAAAGTCGCAAAGCGCAAAGTGAAATCCGGCGAGGATAAATACAAGATATAGAACAATAACATCCAGGATGAAAATCGCCTTCATTGGAACATACCCGCCAAGGGAATGCGGAATCGGTACGTTTACCAACAACCTGCTTGATTCGGTATTACAAACCAAAAAAGCAGAAAAAGGTAATTTCGAAGCGTTTGTGGTGGCAGTAAATGATCATGACCTGAGCTATAATTACCCTCCGGAGGTAAAGCTACATATCAGGCAGGAACACCAGCGAGACTATTTAAGAGCTGCAAAGTATATTAATTTAAGTGGTGCAGATATTTGTATTCTTCAACATGAGTTTGGAATTTATGGAGGCCAAAATGGAATCTACATCCTTCCCCTGCTGCACCGATTGGAGATCGCAATAGTAGTGACCCTGCACACCATTCTGAAAACCCCAAGCTACAATGAAAAGGCGATTTTGCAGGAAATTGGAAAAATGGCGCAAAAGATCGTGGTGATGAGTCTAAAAGCCATTGAATTTCTGGTGGACATTTATGAGGTACCCCGTGAAAAAATTGCCCTTATAGAGCATGGAGTGCCTGATATCAAGTTTAGTTCGGCAAAATCAAAAGAAGAATTCAAGCTGGAAACTAAAAAAGTATTGCTCACATTTGGATTTATTGGCCGGAATAAAGGCATTGAAACAGTCATCAATGCCTTGCCCGAGGTAATCCAAAGACACCCGGATGTGGTATACATCATATTGGGGAAAACCCACCCAAATGTATTAAGGCATTCAGGAGAAGAATACCGCATATTCTTAATGCGGCTGGTGAAGAAGCTTCAATTGGAAAATAAGGTTCTGTTTTTAAATCAATTCATAGATGTTAAGGATCTATTCAAGTATCTGGCGGCAACGGATATTTATATCACACCCTATTTGAATGAATCGCAAATTACCAGCGGAACGCTTTCATATGCCGTTGGGGTTGGGGCTGCTGTGGTGTCAACACCCTACTGGCATGCCGCAGAACTGCTGGCAGACGGAAGAGGAAGGCTTTTCGATTTTGGCAATACCAGGCAACTCTCTTCCACCATTAATGAGCTTTTGGATCATCCGGCTGAGCTGAATAATTTGAAAAAAATTGCGTTTGAGTACGGGAAAAATTTT
>SPBY01000687.1 GCA_004525825.1 Bacteroidia bacterium | reverse complement strand
GCTATATATTTATTGTATTTTTCAGCATACATGAAGGCTGCTTTGTCTTGACCTGTAATTGAATAATACAAAAGCAGAGTATTGTTAATACTCATTCTCGACGTATCTATATTATAAGCTCTTTTTTGAATTTCAACCGCATTATTGAAGTTTCCCAGAGAGAATTCCATCCATGCCAGTCCAGTTAAATAAACTACTGAGTCTCCATCCAGTATGAGTTTTTCCTGAAAATAATTTTCTGCTTCCTCTTTGAATCCTACTTCAAGATATGTGTAGCCCAGGGCACGTATTAACTGTGGTAACTGTTGTCCACGATTACGAATTAAAGCTTCCTGCATGTTAACGATTGCCTTAAGATAATCTTCCAAAACCCATCGATAAGTAGATCCCAAACCACTATAAGCACTCCAATCGTTTGGATTAAGTTGTATAGCTTTCTCATATTCCTTGACAGCCTGTTCAGGCTTGCCTATTTCACGGTAATAATCTCCCCTGACACTGTATGCATCTGATAATTGATCGTCATAAGAAAGGGCTTTATCGAGAAGAATAAGAGTGGAATCCAGGAAATTCTTCGAGAAATATGTTTCAAAATAATGCTTATTCCAGTATACCTGCGCTAATCCAACATATGCCAATGCAAATGTGGAATCATATTTAAGTGCTTCATAGTAGAGACTCTCAGCCCTATCAAGTTTGGCTGTATCCCCGATAGTCCTGTATTTCCAAAACTCCTCAACTCCCCTCCGGTAAAACTCATATGCTGCCAGGTCTTTTGTTGGAATTTTCTCAATAAGTTGTTCTTCCTCGGGGCTTAGAGCGGTTCGCAATTCAGTGGCTATGGATTTAGCAATCCCACTTTGTATACGTATAATTGCATCAACACTCTCAATTTCTTGTTCGAACGAATCACCCCATATATGCATTCCTGTGGCTCCTTCTAACAGTTGCACCCTCAGGATGAATGTGTTTCCGTATTTTTGTCCGCTTCCTTCAACGATATAATTCACACCAAGTTCACTGGCAATTTCTGGAATAGATTTGGATTGATTTCTATATTGCTCCACCGAGGTGCGACCTGGAACTCTGAAATCTTTTATTGCTTGCAGATTAATAAGTATCTCATCCATTATTCCATTGATGAAATACTCGTTTTCCTGATCCGGGCTATCATTTATGAAAGGTATGACAGCTATGGATTTATCAAGGATTTCTTTCTTGCCTATACGGGGGATGATGTTCAGGACAATGAGTACCACAATAACCAGCGCACTGATGAGGCTGGCAATTTTCCAGCCATTTGGAGTAGCGGATAATTCACTCTCCGGAACCTCACTCATGGGTTTGGTCTTTTGAACTCCCGCAGGAGTTATATCATAGATCCAACCAATAATAAAGGTAATGATGGCTCCCAGAATCAGTAGGTAAAGTACCAGGTCGATGGTCCAGTCAGGGAGTCCCCACCTGGGAAATATCATGGTAGAGGCTTCGAAAATGACAAAAGCTGTTCCTCCATAGACAGCCATCAGGCGATGAACGTTCCGCCGTTTGATCTCCTGCCAGAATCGGGATAACTGGTTGGGCATGGAATTAGGGTTGCTTAGTGCAATTTACTGGGTTTAAGCACATAAGTCAAATGTCCATTTTTATTACAGCTCCTTGATATAAATATTTGCAAACTCCATGGGATCGCCATGATGCTGCAGGGCGATGGAGCCCTTCTGCGGCATGCCGGGAAGGTGCGCTTCTCTGACTACTGTTTTTCCGTTCAATTCTACGGTGACCTTTTCATCGCGCACGGTAATGATAAAGCGGTTCCATTCTCCCGGCCGCCGGTCTGCCTGGAACATGGGTGTGGCGGCACGACGAACCTCTTCCGACATGGCAGGATCTGTCCGGTAACCCCAGATCTCGCCGGATCCCACCGGCCAGTTCCATATATTGATCTGGCATTTGGAAGTACCCCGCAGATAAATGCCGCTGTCCCCTGCATCCAGTACAGCAACGCTTAAGGCATTGCCGGCCGAATCTATGGCCTGGCTGCCATCCGGAAGTATCACCGGGACCTCTTCGGGAACCGGATCGCGGGGCTGTCGCCAGTCCACTATAAGGATGAAATTGCCGTATTCCTTTTCGGTCCACAGATGTGTATTCTCCCCTTCAGCACT
>SPBY01000556.1 GCA_004525825.1 Bacteroidia bacterium | reverse complement strand
GAATGTGCATGAAGCCCAGCACTTTTTCAGTGGCAAAGAATTTGTCGGCGATGAGTCCCACAAAGAAAGGGGAGATCATGCAGGCGATGGCAAAGGTGCCATAGCACAATCCTATTTGCGTGGCTGTGAAACCCAGGCCCTCGCCCAGGTAAGTATTCAAGGTCACATACCAGGTTCCCCAGATGAAATACTGCAGGAACATCATGGTGGAAAGCTGTAGTCTGGTCTTCAGTCCCATGGAAAAAGTTTTGCCTTAATATAGTACAAAATCTTTTATCTTGATATCATGAAAAAGGGAACACTTATACTAGCCGCACTCTCCAGGTGTCTCATCTCCTGTTCTGAACCTGGAAGGAAGAAATCGGACAAGAATTTTAATTAGTCCCAACACATAGTCACAAAAGAAACCGAATCATGAAAACATTTATTTTTTTGCTTTTCCTAAACTGCTTTGCACTAAGTGGGTTTTCCTCAGAAAAGCGAGACATACTGCAAAAGGAGTCGAAAAAAATAGGATTGGCTTATGTCTTAATCCATGACTTCTCAGAAATAGGGTTTCCGACTTACAGGGATCGGAACTTTTGGGATAAAATACCTGAAAGCCTCCGTACACAATATATCCTTGAAGCGGAAGGAAAACTCGATTATGACTGGCCGGTTGTTAAAGCAACAGATTACCTCGAGTTTATTCGTTCCGGCGATCGAAGGCAAAATGTATATGCTGCGCCACAATCTGCATTAATGGCCTTGGTGATGGGAGAATTATCGGAAGGCAAAGGAAGATTTATCGATCAGATTATCAATGGAGTATGGTACTACAGCGAGCAAACCTGGTGGTGATGGTCAGCTCACTTACCCCAACCTAATGGTCTGCCGGATATAGACATGCCTTCCATTGATCTTGGGGTTGGAGAAATTACCAATATACTATCATGGACATGGCATCTTTTTCATGAGGAATTCGATAAAATTCATCCATTGATTTCGCGCAGGTTGAAAAACGAGATTATGAATAAGGCCATAATTCCTTATTACGAACGTGACGATTTCTGGTGGATGGGCTTTGATACCAGCAGGATAGTAAACAATTGGAATCCCTGGACAAACCATAATATGCTCACTGCCATATTGATTATGGAAGACGATCAGGCCAGAAAATTGCAGGGAGTACAAAAAGTAATACGATCCCTGGATGTTTTTCTGAATCTATATCCTGCAGATGGTGGGTGTGACGAAGGACCATCCTACTGGGGAAGGGCAGGTGCTTCATTATATCAGAACCTCGATTTGCTTAAACTGGCTACGAAGGGGCAATTCAATGTTTTCGAAGAGCCGCTTATTGGAAACATGGGGAGTTATATTTATAAAGCCTATATCTCTTATCCCTACTTCATCAATTTTGCTGATGCTGATGCCACCACCGGCAGCAGGCCTCAAATAATTTACAGTTACGGAAAGGATATTCAAGATCCGGTCATGCAGAAATTCGGCGCCTACCTGGCCAAAAAGCAAGATTGGGGAGCTGAAGTACCTACTGGAAAGATAGATGAACAGCTCATGCAATTACTGTTGCTGGATGAAATAGGAAATGCACCTGCTGCAAATGCTTTAATTGGTGATTTTTGGTTGCCAGATATTGAAGTGGCCGGAGCAAGAGATAAGGCTGGTTCTGCGGAAGGATTCTTTTTTGCGGCCAAAGGGGGCCATAACAATGAGAGTCACAATCACAACGATGTTGGTACCTGTGTCCTGTATTTCGATGGCAAACCCTGTCTGATAGATATCGGACGAGAAAACTATGTTGCGCTTACCTTTAGCAGCCGCAGATATGAAATCTGGACCATGCAGTCCCAATACCATAATCTTCCAAAAATAAACGGTATTGAACAAATGCAGGGGCGGCAATATGAGGCAAAAAACACCATGTTTAGTGCAGATGCAAACAAGGTTGTTTTTTCCACAGATATTTCAGGCGCCTATATAAAAGATGCCGGAGTCGAAAAGTGGGTGAGAAATTATCGCCTTGACAGAGGAAAGAAATTCACCATTTCGGATCAGTATGCTTTGCGTGAGATTCACAATGATCCAAGCACTATAAATTTTGTAAGCTCATGCAAAGTCACAGAAATAGCTCCGGGCGTTTTAAGCCTTGCCGGTGATGGCTTTATTCTGGAAATGAAATACAATTCGAAGAGTGTTTCACCACTCATTGAGTTTAATGAAGTGACTGACACAATGCTTAAAAGCTATTGGCCGGACGGGATCACCCGGATTGTATTTTCAATAAAAGATCTGGGCCTTAATGGGAAAAATCAAATAGAAATTACCGAACTTAAACGAAATTAAAACAACAAGGGATTCTAATACCAGGTGTCCAGTCCAAAGGCTTGTTGAACATTCATGATTGATTTACAAAGTGGTATTAAACCAATTGGATAATACTGCATCAAACAGAGATATATATACCTTAGAAATGATCATTTAAACTTCAAACACTATGAAAACTATTTTGCGCACTCAAGCCATTGTGCTTTTAGTGTTATTTGCAGCAGCAACGGCTTTTGCCTCTGAACCCGGCCCCAAAGAGAAGCAGCTTGGGATAGCTACCTATTCTGTGAAAGGCCTTGAATCCGATATTGAAGGCTCGTTTAAATCCCTTCAGGATAACGGTTATAAGGTGATGGAGATTTCCAACTACAATGCCCGCGATCGTAAGGTTGAAGGTTATACTCCCAGTGAATATGCAGCTTTGGCTGAGAAATATGGCATGGACTTATTTCAAGCCATGCCCGTGCCAGTTTTAATACCGATGATGTGGACGGAACATTAGCCGCGTGGGGACAGGTATTTGATGACCATAAAGCCATGGGATGTAAATATGT
>SPBY01000077.1 GCA_004525825.1 Bacteroidia bacterium | reverse complement strand
CCTCTTTCTCGAACTGCTCGAGAACTCCCTTTTTGATCAATGCGGAGACCGCTCCCGAGGTCCGCTGGGCCTTTGTCACCTCTTTTTTCCTTATGGCGGGTGCCAGTTCCAGGTGGCTGATCCCGGTCAGATCGAGAATTTGTTCCACCACTTCCCGCTGCTTTGGGGCACGCGACAGCTGATCGAGCAACTCATGAAGAGCCTGCTCGGTCCTGAAAGGCTCCGCGAACCGAAGATAGGAGATGGATTTTGGGGACACAGTATGGCGGATAAACTCATTGATCTCTACCGCTCCCATCTCCACCAGTTGTTTCAGGATGGCCATGGGATTTTTTGATATGCCCGACAGCTGCAGTTCACCCACGCTAAGCTCTCCCTGGTCCTTTACCACCTCCAGAAGAAGTCTTTCATAAGAGTTCAGCACTCCGTCATCCTCGTACTCCTGATTATAACGCACCTTCGATTCACTTTCGGGTCGGAGGCCGGAAGGCAATGCCGCCCTCATCACCTCTCCAAGGGTACACATGTAATAGGATGACATCCAGTCCCACAACTGGATCTGTTTCTCTCCCACCAATGGGAAATCATCGAGCAAATCCAGGATGTTTTTAGGTTTGAATCCTTCAGGGGGGTCACGATGAATCGCGTAAACAATGGCACTGTATATTCTCTTTTTTCCAAAAGAGACCAGCACCCTGCTTCCAGGGGAAATCCTCTCCTGAAGTGCCTCAGGAACATGATAGGTATACATGCCCTCCACCGCAAGGGGCAGTATCACCTGCGCATACAGATTCGTTCCCGCCATAGAGGGTAATGTACAAATAAGTGTTAAGTTAAAGTTAACTCTTTTACCTTTTCCAGGACCGATTCAAGTTGCTGTCTGGAGGTAGAGGTGGCCCCACTGATGCCAATGGATGCATGACCCTCAAACCACTCCTTTTTAACCTCTTCCGCACCGCTAATCCAGTAGGTCACCGGATTAAGGGAAAGGCAATACTCATAAAGCATTCTTCCATTGGAGGAATTCTTACCACTGACAAATAACATCACTTCGTATTTGCCGGCAAAGGCAGAGAGTCCGGGTTTCCGCTTCTTCATCTGGCCGCAAACGGTACAATTGGCCTTAAAATGATGGATGCCGCTAGTACCCGCGTTCTTACTGAGGTAGTTTTCCAAGGCCTTTTCCACCTCCTCAAAGCGCTCGGGATCCATGGTAGTCTGTGAAAACAAGCACACTTTTTTCGATGGATCGATGGCGGCAATATCTTCCACGGAACTAACCACCAGTGCATCACCATTCACCTGTCCAAGCAAACCAATGGTTTCTGGATGATCGGCTTTGCCAAATATGACCAGTTGGTCCGTCTCATGATTCATTTCACCATAGGCCTTTTGAATCTTCTTTTGCAGCCTGGACACGATGGGACAGGTACCATCAATGATCTCCACCCCGTAATCCTTTGCAGTTTGATAAGTGCCGGGTGGTTCACCATGGGCCCTGAACAGCACCTTTCCAGGAGGCAGGGTAGTGAGCTGCTCATGATTTATGGTCTTCAATCCCAACTCCTGAAGCCGCTTCACCTCGGTAGCATTGTGTACCATGTCTCCCAATCCGTAAAGCACTTCCCCGGCTCTAAGACGCGTCTCGGCTGTTTTGATTACCTCTTCCACTCCAAAACAAAAACCTGCTCCGGGATCTATCTCAATTTTTACCATCTGGTCCTGATATAATTTTTTGGTACACCTTACTGAACCAAATCATCTGCTGTTCAAGCGTCATCTCGCTGTTATCGAGCAAAAGGGCATCATCAGCCTGTTTCAAGGGACTGTCCGCTCTGCTGGAATCGATGTGATCGCGTTTGGCCAGGTTGGCTTTCACCTCTTCAAACTCGGCCTTCATACCCTTTTCAATGAGCTCCTTATAACGTCTTTCCGCCCTTACCTCCAGGGATGCGGTCAGGAAGATCTTCAATTCTGCCTTCGGGAAGACTACGGTTCCTATGTCCCTTCCATCCATCACCACTCCCTTTTTCTCCCCCAGCATCCTCTGGTATTCAACCATCTTCCTGCGAACGGCTGAAATGGCTGCTATATAGCTCACATGACCAGAAACCTCCATGCTCCGTATCACATCCTCCACCATCCTGCCATTGAGCCAGATCTCGGTTCTCTGTTTTTCAGGATTGTGCTTTAAATCCAATTCCACATGGCTCAGCAGTGCTTCAATCTCATTCACCGGAGGAGCATCGGTATTTTCAAACAATCCGGCCTCCATGGAAGCAAGGGTGACGGCCCGGTACATGGCTCCTGTATCGATATAAGAATATCCCAACTCGGCAGCAATCAATTTGGCATAGGTGCTTTTTCCGCAGGATGAGTGCCCGTCCAGGGCCACGATAATTTTCTGGTGCTTCACAGTTCTGAATTTTGTGAATCCAAAGATAATGTTTTACGGGGTGCTCTAAACTGGTCAGGGGCTCTTTCTGTAGAATGAGGAGAAATTGGTAGTCAGTGAGAAATGGCTGGTTCCACCGGCCAGGTGATATGCTGAGTACCCAAAGGCCATGTGGAATCTGGATATCCTAAAACCAAAGCCTGCAGAAAATCCTACAAGGCCTGGATGGACGTTTACTTTCATCTCTTTCCTTCTTTTATAATTATAACCAAGGTCCAGGTGAAAATTCTTTCCTATAAGGAACTCCATTCCGAAAACCATGTGACGCATCAGCTTATCACCAAAGATGTCAAATTGGCTTTTTTCGGCCTCTTCCCCCACTGTGATGGTCTCCACACTATTTTCTAAAGTATAAGTTAAATCCCATCGCTCCAAGTGTTGATAGGTGACATTGAAGCGGAAAGGTGCATGGGCCAGTCCCTGGGTGATCCCGGCATGCACCTCGAAAGGAAGTTTTTCCCTTTGGGTGGTATAAGAGGTAATCTGCGCTCCCATGTTCCTCGCTACAAGGCCCAGGGTGGTCAGACTTTTTTCCATATGGTAGGCAATCCCAACATCCGCCGCGATCCCGAAGGAATTATACTGCTCAAAGGAAGAGAAAATCGGTTTCAAATTGACTCCCACAAAGAGGCTTGTATCAAGGAAAGGTCTTGAATAGACCAGATTCATGGCATACTCTGAAGCGCGAAATGTTCCCTGGGATACTCCCAGCTCATCGGTTCTGTCAAAAATTCCATAATTCACATATTGTATCCCGGTGGCGAAAGTACCAACATCTTCCACTGTAAATGCATAGGAAGTATAGCCGTAATTTATCCCGGCTAAATAATTGATATAATTAATGTTGAGATGATTATGCATCCCGCTGGTCAGCAGAGCAGGGTTATGATAGACCAGGTTGATGTCATCGTCCATGAGAGAGACCACCTCACCACCCAGGGCCGCTACCTTGGCCGAATTGGTCAGACCCAGGAAACTATAGGTCGACTCTCCACCTTTCTGAGCAAGTCCCGATAACGAAAGCAGCATTAACAAACCTCCAATGATAATTGCCCTGGTCATATCCTATTAAACGCCAAACAAATCCCTATATTATTCCTCCACCACTTTTAACATGAGCTCCGCTGCACGGTCTACCCAGAAACGGTATCTGCCAGGTTCAGCAGGATTCATATCCTCGAACATCCCCTTTTCAATCTTTGATACTGCTACCCCGATCCCACTTCGCATGATGTCCGCGCCATTGCAGGCTTGTTCAAAATGGTTCCTGGTGGGGATTACAACCAGGGGAATTCCGTGATATGCAGCCTCAGCCGCAGCATCGAATCCTGCCGAGGTAATCAGACCCCGGCACGAGGCCATTAATATACTGAATTTATCTGCATCGAAGGGGTGAAGGGTAATTCCGGCCGGAAGCTCCATATTGGGTTTCAAAGAGGTAAACAGGTCCACCTGGAATTCAGGCAGCTTTCGGGCAAGCAGCACCAGATCATACAGAAGTCCCTCGTTCAGAAAATAGGCCAGGTATCGGTCACCCGGCTTGTATTGCATCTCCCTGAACCGACGACGCACCAGCGGCGGAACCACCTCAATGACCGAAGACCCGGGAAGCTCTCTGAAAGAAAGTGCGAGTACCCGGTCGCAGGAAAGGATGATCAGGCCGGTGAGCCGCTTTAGCAGCCATCGGTGCCAGAGCGATCCTTTGTCGCACCGATAGTTGTCGAAGTGCAGGAGAAAATGATGCCCGATACCGATTCTTCGGATCCCGGAGGCTGTTTTTCGCAGGGCCAGAGCTCCCACCACATCGTAAAAGTTAAATACTACATCGGGCCGGAGGAGATCTATCTCCCTTCTGATCCTGTGTGCCTCAGAGATATAACGTGGTAAACGCAGCAGATGAAAAAGCAGGGTTCGCCCGATATATATCCCCTTTTTATTTGGAGTTCGAAGGAACCAGGGACTTTCAAAAGTGTGCAAGCTGTCGGCAAAGCCTTCTGTGAAATAGTCCGGTATGTCGTGCTTTGGCCTGGTTCCCAGAAAGAGTCCAACTACTGTGTGCCCCGCCTCCTCCAGATGCTCTTTCAGCGCCATGGCCTGTGACATATGTCCCTTTCCCTCTCCCTGTACAATAAACAGACTAGTGGCCATGGTCTTCAGAGATTAGGGATGTGTCGGAAGGGATCTTTTCTGGATAATCGATTCATCCTTAGACTGCTGATCTGGGAAAGAAGCAGTCCCAGGATTACAATGAAGATTCCCAGAACTTTCAGTAATGGCATCGCTTCCTTGAGCAGAAAAAAGGAGAGGATGGCAGTTACCACCGGTATCAGGTTGACAAAAATATTGGATTTGGCTGCCCCCAGTTCCCTGATCCCGATGGCCATGAAGATGAAGCAGATCCCCGATCCAAACACACCGAGATATGTCACCGCAAGAAAGCTGGGGGTACTCACCTGGCTGAAGTCTAAATGCGGGACCTCTAAGATCAGGAAGAGGGGAATAAACATAAGTAAGCCGTAGAGACTCTGGTAGGCTGTAATGGTGATGGGCGTATAATCATCCGCCAGTCTCTTCACCACCAGGGTATAGCTCACGGCCGATAACACAGCGACGAACATCAACAGGATACCCAGGGGATTGGCAGCCAGACCACCGCTTTTATTAAGCACCACCATCAGCACACCCCCAAATGAGATGACCAGCCCAAGATAGTTCATGGTACTTAATTTTTCCTTGTACAGATAATAGGCACCAAAAGGAACAATCAGCGGGATGGTGGAAATAATGACGGCTCCAATGGTTGCAGTAACCATGGTGAGTCCGTATGCCTCTCCCAGAAAGTAGAAAAAGGGTTCGACAAGGGCCATCAGCAGGAACCACTTCTGGTCTTTTTTCTTGATCTTGTTCAGCCTTTTAAATGACCAGGCAAATCCAAACAGGAAGAAGATGGAGACAAAGAGTCTGAAAGTTACAATGGTGATGGGCCGGAAAGATTCATTGGCAATTTTGAAGGTCACAAAAGAGAACCCCCAGAAGATCATGGCCAGGATGACCAGGAAATAAACGCCTGCCCTGGATTTACTCATCAGGCAGCCTTGAGGCGCTTCAGGTTGGCCTTTTCCAGTTTCTCCCGGGCATACTTGATCCCGATATGAATATCACCGGGATTCTCCTTGGCAGGAAGCTCGAACATGGCATCCATCATGATGGCTTCGCAGATGGAACGCAATCCCCGGGCACCCAGCTTAAACTCAAGGGCCTTCTGAACGATGTAGTTCAGCACCTTCTCATCCCAGGTTAACTTGATCCCATCCATTTCGAACAGTTTCTCGTACTGCTTGATAATGGCATTTCTGGGCTCGGTAAGAATCCTTCGAAGAGCCTTCTCGTTTAAGGGATCCAGGTAGGTAATTACCGGCATCCTCCCTATGATCTCGGGAATCATTCCAAAAGATTTCAGATCCTGGGGTGCCACGTATTGCAGCAGGTTGTCTTTGTCTACCCGGTCCACCTTTTTGGCAGCGTTGTAACCCACCACCTGGGTATTGAGACGCTTGGCAATTTTGGATTCGATGCCATCAAAGGCACCACCGGCAATAAACAGTATGTTCTTGGTATTGACAGGGATCATTTTCTGGTCGGGATGCTTTCGTCCACCCTGCGGCGGTACATTGATGATGGAACCCTCCAGCAGTTTCAGAAGTCCCTGCTGTACACCTTCTCCCGAAACATCCCTGGTAATGGATGGGTTGTCGCTCTTGCGGGCAATCTTGTCAATCTCATCGATAAAGACAATCCCCTTCTCAGCAGCATCTACATTGTAATCGGCCACCTGCAACAGCCTGGTCAGTATACTTTCAATGTCCTCTCCCACATAGCCGGCTTCGGTCAGCACAGTGGCATCCACAATGGTGAAGGGAACATGGAGCAAGCGTGCAATAGTGCGGGCCAGCAAGGTTTTCCCTGTTCCGGTCTCACCTACCAGTACGATGTTGGATTTTTCAATCTCGATATCATCTTTGCTATCCTTCTGCATCAGACGCTTATAGTGGTTATAAACCGCCACAGAAATGTACTTCTTGGCCTCCTCCTGTCCGATTACGTAAAGATCAAGGAAACTCTTAATTTCAGTGGGTTTTAGCAATTTGATCTGAGCCATGTCAAATTCGCCGTGCACACCCAATTCTTCCTGGACAATGCTATAGGCCTGCTCTATACAACGGTCACAGATGTGTCCCGATATGCCTGCAATCAAAAGGTTAGTATCCTTTTTCTCCCTTCCGCAAAAAGAACAACGGTCCATTATTTCTTTTCTTTCGTCCTTATTAGCACTTCATCAATCATGCCATATTCTTTGGCCTCGGCGGCTGTCATCCAGAAGTCACGATCTCCGTCCTTCTCCACCTTTTCAATAGAGTTTCCTGAATGCTGAGCAATAATGGCATACAGTTCTTTCTTCATTTTCACAATCTCACGTGTAGTGATCTCAATATCAGAGGCCTGTCCCTGAGCTCCTCCCATGGGTTGGTGGATCATTATACGACTGTGAGTGAGAGCACTGCGTTTCCCATCAGTTCCGGCTGCCAGCAATACTGCACCCATGGAAGCAGCCATTCCCGTACAGATGGTGGCCACATCGCAGGAAGTATACTGCATGGTATCGTATATACCCAGGCCTGCATGAACACCGCCACCAGGGGTATTAAAATAGACCTGGATGTCCTTGTTAGGATCTGAAGAATCGAGGTAGAGCAGCTGGGCCTGAATGATGTTGGCCACATAGTCGTCGATGGGTGCACCCAGGAAAATAATGCGGTCCATCATCAACCTGGAAAAAACATCCATGGAGGCCACATTCAACTGTCTTTCCTCAATAATGGTGGGCGAAATGTAGCTGTTATACTGAGACGTAAACTGGTGGAGCGTCAGACTACTGATACCCATATGTTTGGTGACAAACTTTTTAAAATCGTCCTGCTGGTTCATGTTGTTGAATGTATTATTTCTCGTACAATTTACGGAACTTCTCCGAACTGACCTCTTTCTCGTCCAATTTGACTATAGATTTTATAAACTCGATCAGCTTCTCTTCCCCTTTTTGCTCATAGAATTTCCTGGCCTCTTCGGGTTTGGACATCATCTCTCTGGCATATTTCTCCAGGTAGTCGTCCGGAACATTGGATATTCCGTACTGCATATACTGATTCAGGGCCATTCCCTTGGCTGCCTCCAGAGCCTCTTCCTCCGTAACTTTGATATCCTGCTGCTTCAGAAGGAACTCCTTGATCAGCTGCCAACGAAAATCATCCTCGTACTTGGTGAAATCTTCGTTCACCTGCTCCTCAGAAAGATTCTCATTGGTCTCCACCATCCAGCGCTTCAAAAATTCCACCGGAAGAGTGATTTTTGCTTTCTTGATGAGAAACTCGCGAGCATCCACCATAAAACGATACTCACTTTCACGTTCATAGTTGAGAGAGATCTCGTCGCTAACACGTTTGGTAAACTCTGCTTCTGTCTTTACTTCACCCTCCCCGTATACCTTGTCGTAGAACTCCTGTCCAAGCTCAGCTTTTTCAAATTTCATTACCTCGTCGATGCTGCATTTAAAGGTACCCTCAATCATGGCCACCTCGGTTTTGTTGATCCTCAACAGGGAAGCCAGTTCGGTATCGTTGGGATAGGCTTTCTTCACATTAAATACTACCTCATCACCTCCGGCAACACCACTGAACAGTATCTTCTGATCGTCATCCTTCATCATCTCCAGCGACATGCTTACGTTCTCTGCGCGGATTCCGTTCTCCACTTCGTTCCCCTCTTTGTCCACCTTCACCAGGGTACCCTTGATCAGCTCATTGTCCGAAGCCTTATCGACGGCCTTGAATTCACCATAGCGCTGAAGCAGCTGTTCCTTATACTCATCCTGCTGTTTCTTGTCTACCTTAATCTTGTAGAAGGGAATCTTGTCTTTGGCACTTGCCTCCAGGTTCAACTCAGGTGCCAGTCCCAGATCAAACATGAATTCAAATTCGCTATCCTTTTGAAAATCCACTTTCTGATCCTGATCCTTGTGGGGAAGAGGTTCCCCGAGAATTCTTACATTCTTCTCTTGCAGGTAAGAAAAAAGGGACTCTGAAACCAGTTTATTCACCTCATCCACCATGACAGGGGTGTAATACATCTTCTTTATGATCCCCATGGGAACCATGCCCGGCCTGAAGCCATCTACCCTGGCCTGCTTACGGTAATCTTTTAACACTGTGTTCACACGCTCTGCATAGTCCTCCTGCTCCACTTTCATCTTGAGGATCGCATTCAACTTATCGGTATTCTCCTGAGTAATGTTCATGCTACGTAAATATAAAATCAAAATTAGCAAAAAACCGCTACACGATCGTTAATAACATCCGATGGTTTAGCGGTTTATGAATTTAATAAGTGCGGATGAAGGGACTCGAACCCCCACTCCCGAAAGAACTAGATCCTAAGTCTAGCGCGTCTACCAATTCCGCCACATCCGCAAAATTTCCGCAAATTTAACCCAAATTTCCGGAATACAAAGTTGTGTTTGATCTATCGCAGTTCGAAGTTCTGTCCCAGGTAGACTTTCCGAACTTGCTCATCCTGCGCCAGGTCTTCTGCAGAACCTGCTTTCAGGATGCTCCCTTCAAACATCAGGTAGGACCGTTCGGTAATGGCCAGGGTTTCATGAACATTGTGATCAGTGATCAGAATTCCTATGTTTTTCTCCTTCAGGCGTGAAACAATCTCCTGAATATCTTCCACTGCAATGGGATCCACCCCTGCAAATGGTTCATCCAAAAGAATAAAATGCGGACTCAGAGCCAGGGCCCTGGCAATCTCAGTTCGTCGCCTTTCACCTCCGGAAAGCTGAATCCCCAGGCTTTTCCGGATCTTCACCAGTCCAAACTCCTCCAGCAGGGACTCCACCCTGTCGCGCTGCTCAGCTCTTGAAAACTCGGACATTTCCAGTACTGCCCTGATGTTGTCCTCCACTGTGAGCTTCCGGAACACCGAAGCCTCCTGTGCAAGGTATCCTATGCCCATCCGTGCCCTTTTATACACCGGTTCGTTGGTGATGTCCTTGTCGTCGAGCATGATGGTCCCTTCGTTGGGAGTGATCAAACCCACAATCATATAGAAGGTGGTGGTTTTCCCGGCGCCATTGGGTCCAAGCAAACCCACAATCTCGCCCTGCTCCACGCTGACCGATACCTCATCCACCACCCTGCGGCTTTTATATTTCTTTACCAGTTGATGGGTATGCAGCTTCATGATTCCTAAAGTTATGCAATAATTGTTTTAGTCAGACTGATCAGTAGGAGATGTCTCTTCGGATTCACCCGGCTTCTTCCAGGGCGGTTTCTCATTCTTCTTCTTAGTGGTCTTAGTCTCCTTCGGTTCAGAAGTTTTCTCTGGGCCTGTCGGCTCCTCAGATTCTGAAGATT
>SPBY01000081.1 GCA_004525825.1 Bacteroidia bacterium | reverse complement strand
GCATTCGTTCTGGGGGAAGAGTTTTGATTGGCAATATTGGGAATCCTTCTTCTTTTGGCAGTTTCATATATTCACCTTCACCAGCAAAAATGATTTCGTGCCCCATTTCCTTAAGGACTTTGCTTATTTCTAGCGCTCTCGAAGTATGCGCTAACCAATTGCCATCCGGCATAACCAATATTCTCTTTTTCATATTTTTGTTATGTTGGACCTTCTCTGAAAAGTTGTTGCTTGTGTGCAAGTTACCGCCTTATGGGGTATGAGTCAAATAGGGTTTCAAATACCCAATGGTTGTGATATCGAGTGACAACCAAGTGACAAAAAAAGCCCTTGCTGTAAATTTAAGGGCTTAAGTGCTTTTTCTTGTACTCAATGAGGTCATTGGCCTGCTTACCAGACAATTCAACTTGTTTGAGCTTATCGATATTGCCAATAATTATCAAAAATCAGGAAAATTCATTCGGCTTACAAGTTCCTTAAATCGGGGATCTGACCTTAGGGGATCAAAAATTGGATTTACATTCAGGTCTATTAATTTAGCCGAACGCTCTTCGTAAGCCTTTTCAAGCCAGAGGATAGCTTTATCGTTGTCACCCAGGCCAATATATACATTTACAAAAGCAATTGCAGGTACATATGCCTGTTTCGCTGCTTCTAATAAACCATTTAGTATCTCTTGAGCTTTGCCCTGGTTGCCTGTTGCACCATAGACATATCCTAATAGTGATTTGACATAAAGATTGTCTCCCGAATACCTTACTGCATTCTGCAAGCTTGAAATAGCTTCAGGAAACATTCCTTTTTGTAGATATAATAGGCCTAGCGTCCAGTGTGTTGGAAAAAAATCAGGGGCTAAATTAAGCGCATTTAGAGATTCTTCAAATGCCTGTTCATACTTATGTGCAAAATACAAACGTCTGCCCACATTTCTAACAATGATAGGAGAGTATGGATTAAGTTCTTGTGCCTGTTTCGCTTCTCTAATTGATTCATCATGCCGCCCTACTGCCGTTAAATATAATGAATACCAATGATGGGCAGTTTCATAATCCGGATATAGCTGTATGGCTCGCTTAAAATCATTGGATGCACCATCCCAATCCCACTCATGATGAAGTTTAACCAAAGCTAATGAGGTATAGGCCTCGGCTAGTGTTGGGTCAATTTTGAGAGCTTCAGAGGCAATTTTCTTTGCCTTCATATAAGATTCTTGCTGCGGCAGATACCACTCATAAATTGCCAGAATAACATAGGCATCAGCCAATCCAGCATATGCTAATGCGTAATTCTTATCTTTTGAAATTGCATCACTGAAGTATTCAATAGCATCTTTGGTATCTTTTTCAGTTCTTTTATTCCAGAAATAGCGACCTTTTAAATACATATCATAAGCCTCGGAATTGTCGGTTGGTTGTTTATCAATCTGTTCTATTTCTTCACTTGAAAGGACAGTTTTTAGTTCATTGGCAACCTTAAAAGCGATTTCATCCTGAATAGAAAAAATGTCATCCCACCTGGCATTATATTCATCCGCCCATATATGATCTTCTTGTTTCGCCCGAATCACCTGTACTCGAATTCGAACTTCTTCCTCATGACGCTGAATGCTCCCTTCAATGATATAGCTCACATTCAGTTTTTCTGCTATTTCGGGAATAGTTGGCCTATTTTCACTGTACTGCATTGTTGAGGTACTGGAAAGAACACGGTCAAATGCCTTAATCTTTTGTAATTCCATAATAATCTCATCTGTAAAAGCACCTCCCAAATGCACATTTTTTTCATCATCACTCATGTTTACAAAGGGCAATACAGCAATCGATATTTCAAGCTCTTCAAGGTTTTGGGATTGGCTATTACTTGGTAGAATATTAAGAACAATCAACCCGATAATAATCAGAAAACTTACTACGGTGGCAATTTTCCATCCGGCTGAAGTAATAGGCAATGCTTCATTTTTTGCTTTATGAGCCGGCTTGGTCTTCTCCAGGACTCCTTCAGGACTAATGTCGTAATTCCAGGAGACTATAAGAGAGACAATAAATCCTACGGATAAAAGAACAACAACAAGTTTCAGTGTCCAGGCAGGTAATCCAAATGGATCAGTGATAATATCAACCAGCTCAAGGATTACAAAGGCCGTAGCTGCATAAACTGTATTGCGGCGAACCACATTTCTGCGCTTCACTTCTTGCCAGAATAGGGATAGGTTTTTGAGATTGCCCAGCATTTATGTTTTGTGGTTAATCATTGTAAGATCAGCGAATAAATCAATGGTGTCTGCAATGAGAAACAATACCTGAGGGATATTTGTTCAGCTATTTATCGCAGAAATGATTTTTCCGATATCTATCTTTGAATAAAGCGAGATTGAAATCTTTCTATCACTGATTTTTTGAAAAATTTAATCCCATAGATATCATTAATTCAAGCAAGGATTGGGCATGGTCCTGGTGGACGGTAATCGTGGTGATTAACTCCTCTTTGGGACTCACAGCCGGGGTTCCGGGAAGCTGACATGACAACCGAGTGACAAAAAAAGCCCCAACAGGTTGGCTGAGGCCAGAGCCTCTCAGGGGACTCGAACCCCCGACCTGCTCATTACGAATGAGCTGCTCTATGCTGAGCTAAAGAGGCTTAATTTTATGAGATCCACTCCGATACCTGCTCCATGGTCACGGTACCGATCTCCAGTTTATTTTTCTTTCGGTAGCCCATCATCTCTTGATGAAGCTTGCCGGGTTTTTCTAATGCCTTGATTTTGTCAACGGTATCATAGCCCAGGGTCTTCAGTGCATCCACCCACTCTTCAGGTACCCCAAGAGTGAATCTACCCCGATAAAGTGGACGGCAAGTTAAGCTTCAAATTCAATTGTTTTGACTGGAAAGAGCTTTTTTTACTTCCTGAATATGCTCATAACTTTCCTGGTGATATTTAGGTCTTATATCCCATGCATCTGTGAGTGTTTTCAGTGCTTCTTCAAACAGTCCTTGCTTATACAAGCCCCAGCCTTTGGTATCTAAATAGTTCCAATCATCAGGCCTGGATTCTAAGGCTTTTTGTATCAGGTCAACTCCCTCATTTGCATTTATGTCCTTATCGATCAGGAACCAGGCCAGGTCATTCATTCTTGCAGGATTCCGGGGATCTAATTCAAGGGCCTGACGATAACTATATTCAGCCTCATCAAATAGATTGGCTTCTGTATAGATAGTTCCAACACCCGAAAGTATTCTTGACTCTGGCCACAGGAATTTATTCTTTGTAATGGATTTGTATTTACTTATAAATTCATTTGCCTTGTCTGGATCTCCCTGCGAAAACGCACAAACAGCCTGTGATTGTATGATTCTTGTATAATCTGGAAACAGACTTAATCCCAATTCATACACCTCTTTTTCTCTTTTATGTTCATTGACCTGGTGGTACGAATCTCCCAGGCAACGATATGTCCAAGGATTGCGAAAATTGGTTCCCCACTTCTTATGAATTTCGAGGGCTCTTTCAAAATATACTGCAGCCTCTCTATAATCCTTGATTTTTTGATAATACGCTAAACCAAGTAAGTACCAATATGTTGAGTTCAGTTCATCTAACTCCAGTATTTGTTTAATATATTTGATCTCTTCATTTGGGGTTTCAAAATAGTATGCATTTAGGTGATCCAGCATTAGTTTTTCTTTTAGAGGCAATTCATCCCTTTTTTTATAAGCCAGGTTGCACCACTTCTTTGACAGGTCATCATTTCCTGAAAGACTGTATGAAAATGACAGAGTCACATAAGCATTAATAAAACCCGAATCGGTTTCTATTGCTTTAGAAAGCCATTCGATAGCAGCACGGAAATCTAAACCCATAAATGCGTCCCATCCGTGAATATAATACTCAAAAGCTTCAGATGAATTTGTAGTATAAGATCCACGAAAAACAGGTGAATCATACTGATCAATAAGTTTTTTGATTTCAAGATAATTTTTTATAATTCCGGACAAGGAATCTGCCAAAGTGAAAATATCATCCTCAGTATTTAGGTCTACCTCATACGCTTTATATATTTCTTCTGTTTCAGCATTCACCAATTGAGTATTCACCCGGATTTTATTTCCAGCTTTTAATATGGTACCAAGAATAAAGGTTTTTGTTTCAAGTTTTAATGCAAGCTCACTGGCTATTGAAGGTGTGATAGAGGCATAGCTTAAATTTCTTCCACTTTCAAGTATAGTATACATGGCTTGATAAGGACGGACTGATAACTCCTCGGAATTTGATAACGTAGTAATAAGAAGATTTTGAAAGCCACCCTGCCAGACATTATACAGTGTATCTCCGGATAAATTTTCAAATGGCATCACTGCAATGGATATCTTTCCATCGGGATCCCTGATCCCTTCAAACTTATCTTTCTGGAATATTTTTGGATAGATAAGAACGCAAACTACCACAACCAGCAAAGCAATGACCCCATCGCTTACTTTCAGCCTTCTTTTAACAGGTTCTGGAATTGTCTCTTTCTTCTTTGCAATCAGAAAAGGTTCAGTTTTCTTTATCCCTTCAGGGGTGATATCGAAAATCCAGGCAAGAATGATTGTAAGCGGAAGTCCAATAATCAAAAGAATAATGATGAATGTGACCGTCCAGTCAGGCAATCCCAGTCTGGGCAACATAATATCTCCTGCCTCCATGATAATAAAAGCAGTAGCAGCATACATGGCAATCACCTTGATGACCCTGC
Organism: Bacteroidia bacterium; assembly: GCA_004525825.1. Taxonomy (GTDB): domain Bacteria; phylum Bacteroidota; class Bacteroidia; order Bacteroidales. The sequence continues at coordinate 4,792 of SPBY01000081.1, read as the reverse complement.
GCCGCTTTAACTCTTGCCAGAATTGAGATAGTTTGTTGGGATTCGAGGGCATGCAGGGTGTGTTAGTTACATGCAATTTACCACCTTATGGTATATGAGTCAAATGGGGTGGAAAATCGATGTTTCATTCCAGACCCAAATGATAGTACTCTTCAGTGACAACCAGGTGACAAAAAAAGCCCCAACCGCAGGATTGAGGCTTGATATAATATTCTTGGGAATAGAGTTAGCCTTTGATCCATTCTCCAACAACCTCCGGACTCAGGCCAGGCAAATCCAGCTTGTTTTTCTTCTTGTAGCCATTCAGGTCATTGGCCAGTTTCCCTGGCTTTTCAACCTCTTTAAGCTTATCGACAGTGGTGTACCCAAGTGCCTTCAGCGCATCCACCCACTCTTCAGGTATACCGTGGGCCAGATAATCATCCTTTTCACTTTCCACTTTCACCTTTTGACTTGGTTCGGGTTTCATTTGAGGGAAAAAGAGCACTTCCTGGATGCTGGTCTGGTTGGTCATCAGCATGGTCAGACGGTCCATGCCCATGCCCATGCCAGAAGTGGGGGGCATGCCATATTCCAGTGCCCGGACAAAATCCATATCAATGAACATGGCTTCGTCGTCTCCCTTTGCGGAGAGTTTCATCTGCTCCTGGAAGCGCTCCAGCTGGTCGATGGGGTCGTTCAATTCGGTATAGGCATTACAGATCTCCTTGCCATTGACCATTAGCTCGAAGCGTTCGGTTAGTTCTGGATTTTCGCGGTGTTTTTTGCAGAGGGGCGACATCTCCACCGGGTAGTCTATGATGAAGGTGGGCTGGATCATATGGGGCTCAGCCTTTTCGCCGAAGATCTCATCGATAATCTTTCCCTTGCCCATGGAGTCATCGACTTCCACATTCAGGCAGTCGGCCACACTTCTTAATCCTTCTTCATCCATCCCGGAGATATCAAATCCGGTGCTCTCCCTGATGGCGTCCATCATGGTGATCCTTTTGAAGGGACGCTTGAAATCGATTTTCTGGTCACCCACCATCACCTTGGTGGTTCCATGCAGGTCGAGGGCCACCTTTTCAATCATCTCCTCGGTAAAATCCATCATCCACTTATAGTCCTTGTAGGCCACATAGATCTCCAGAACCGTGAATTCAGGATTGTGGGACCGGTCCATTCCTTCATTGCGGAAGTCTTTGGAGAATTCATAGACTCCGTCATAACCACCCACAATCAGCCTTTTCAGGTAAAGCTCATCAGCGATACGCAGGTAGAGTGGAATATCCAGGGAGTTGTGGTGGGTAATAAATGGCCTGGCTGCCGCTCCTCCCGGGATGGGTTGCAAAATGGGTGTTTCCACCTCCAGGTACCCCCTCTCATTGAAAAGTTCCCGCAGGGAATTATAGATCTGAGTCCGCTTCCTGAATAATTCCCTGGATTCCGGATTGATAATCAGGTCAACGTATCTCTGACGGTAGCGGTATTCGGCATCAGTGACCGCATCATACACTTTGCCGGCAGCTTCCTTCACAATGGGCAGGGGTCTGATCGATTTACTCAGGATCACCAGCTCTTTTGCCTGGACCGATATCTCCCCGGTTTGGGTCCGGAAAACATTTCCCCTGATACCGATGATGTCCCCAATATCGAGCAGTTTTTTGAAGACTATATTGTAGAGGGTCTTGTCTTCTTCCGGACAAAGCTCATCTCTGTTCAGGTAGATCTGGATCCTTCCTTCAGAGTCCTGGATTTCTGCAAATGAAGCCTTTCCCATGATGCGCCGGCTCATGATTCTGCCAGCCAGGGAGATATCCCCGAGGGCTTTCTCATCAGCCTCAAAAACAGATTTTATTTCGGACGAACGATGAGAGATCTTAAAGGTTTCGGGCGGGTAGGGATTGTAGCCTAGTTTCTTGATCTCTTCCAGGGAGTTACGCCTGATCTGTTCCTGTTCACTGAGCTCGGGATTGTGCATTTATGATTTTATTTTTACGCCCACAAAGGTATAAAAAAGATTATGTTAATTTTGCAGGGGGAGCAGGAACGCCTGCCTGTCAATTTGCCATAAAATCATGAATAAGAACTGGGTTATAAAATCGTCGGGTGATGAAAATGTCATCAGCTCCCTTTCCCGGGATCTCGGCATTGAAAGACCTCTTGCCCAGTTGCTTGTTCAGCGAGGCATTACCACCTTCAAAGAGGCTAAAGATTTTTTCCGACCCGACCTAAGCAACCTGCACGATCCTTTCCTGATGAAGGATATGGATGTGGCAATTCAGCGCATCCAGGATGCCATCCAAGCAGGAGAAAAGGTGCTGGTTTATGGAGATTATGATGTGGATGGCACCACTGCTGTTGCCCTGGTTTACTCCTTCTTTAAGGACCATTTCAAGGAGATTGATTACTACATTCCCGACAGGTATGGGGAAGGTTATGGAGTATCACTGAAAGGCATTGATTACGCAACAGAACATGGCGTAAGCCTTATCATAGCACTGGACTGTGGTATTAAGGCCGTGGACAAGGTCGACTATGCCCGGGAAAAGGGGGTTGAGTTTATCATCTGCGATCATCACAATCCCGGAGAAAGGATTCCTGATGCAGTGGCTGTTCTGGATCCCAAACAGGAAGGGTGTAATTATCCCTATAAAGATTTGTCGGGTTGTGGTGTCGGATTTAAGTTGATTCAGGCTTATGGGATCAAGACCGGACAAACTTCAGAATCCATATACGACTACCTCGATCTGGTGGTGGTTAGTATTGCTTCAGATATAGTTCCCATCACGGGCGAAAACAGAATCATGGCCCACTTTGGCTTAAAAAAACTGAACGAAAGTCCCTCCATCGGTCTAAAGGCTATCAAAGAGGTAGCCGGCATTGAAAAGCAATATATCGATATTGAGGATATCGTTTTTAAGATAGGGCCCAGGATCAATGCTGCCGGCAGGATGGAATCGGGTAAAAAATCGGTGGATCTGCTGGTATGTCAGAATTGGAAAGATGCTGGTGTTATTAGTAAGAAGATCGACAATTTCAACCTGGATCGCAGGAACATCGACACAGAAATCACCAGGCAGGCCATTGAGATGATCCAGGGTGATGAGACTCAGAAAGAGCTCAACGCAACAGTGCTGTATAACCCTGAGTGGCATAAAGGGGTGATCGGAATCGTTGCTTCACGCCTGCTTGACCATTACTATAAACCTACCGTAATCCTGACCAAATCCAATGGATTCGTCACCGGCTCGGCCCGGTCGGTCAGCGGGTTTGACCTTTATCAGGCCATTGATTCATGCAGTGATCTGCTGGAGAATTTCGGTGGGCACAAATATGCTGCAGGTTTGACCATGAAGGTTCAGAACCTTCCGAAGTTCAGGGAACGCTTTGAGAAATTTGTTAGCGAAACCATCGATCCGGATCAGTTGATCCCCGTGGTAGAGATTGATACCGAATTACAATTAAAGGATATCAATGAGAAATTCTTCCGCATCCTGAAGCAGTTCGAGCCCTTTGGCCCTGAAAACATCAGTCCGGTTTTTCTCTCCGAGAATGTGGTCGATAACGGTTACGGAAGGACTGTTGGCAACAATGGCGAGCATCTGAAACTAACCCTTATACAGGAGGAAAACCCCTTTCAGGTATTTCCTGCCATCGGGTTTCACCAGGGCAACGATTTTAGCAAAATAAACAAGGGGGCCCCCTTTGATATCTGCTACCAGCTGATGGAGAACGAATTCAGGGGCAGGACCAGCTTACAGATCCACCTCCTTAACATAAAGTTTGATTAGAAGTTCAGGCGCAGTTGCACAGCTGCATCCCATTTTTTGTTTCCGTTCACCAGGTCGTTTCCAGATCCTAGTACATCCCTGTAAGGATAACTTATTCCCGAAATTTTGGCCGACAGGGTGATGCCTTTGATCGCTTTCAGAGTCAGCAGGAGGGTGGTTTTCTGACCGCTTCCATAGTAACAGGGAAAACTGAAACCGTAATAGAAAGAGGGTTCGTGCAGATAGATCCTGTTATCCCAGTCCTCTGCGTGAAACAGCACAAATTGAACAGTGCAATCTAAGTAAGGCGCAGCCCGGAAACTTACCTCTTGCAGGGCTGCATAGGCCGGGACCGGTTTTTGTGTGGACGAAAGGAGAGAGATGACCAATCTGGATTGCCATTTCAAGGTCCCGGCTGTTTCGTGGATCAGGCGCCCATCGAACCTGGTGACCCTGGATTCCTTTAAGGGTCTGACCCCGACGGTTCCGTTGTCCGGGGTGCTCTGCCAGGCTTTGCTCACCAGCCTGATCCGCCATTGGAGAGGGTTTATACCTGGATTCTGCAGGGAGAGATCCATCCTGTAAGCACAGGAAGGAACGAGGGCCTGATAACGGGGGGAAGGGTATTTAAATACCTCCCCGGTGAAATCGGCCACAAGCAGACGGCCGGGCTCCATGTGGAGATGAAATGTCACACCCTGTTCGTTCTCCATATGGCTGCCCGATGCGTAGGTGGAAGGCAGGGAACCCCTGTAAGCCTTCCCGTAGTGGTGGATCAGTAAAGTCCCCTGGAGGAAATCATTGAATTGAACGACAGTTCCCGTCTCACAGGCGATGGATTGGGAAATATCAGTAGCCAGCTCCCCGAAAAACTGCCATCGTCCGTACAGCCAGGTAGCGTGCAGACTGGCAGTATGGTGGATGACCGGATCAAACTTGTTTCCAAGGATTGCATTTCCTTTTTTCGTGATACCCATCCTCTCGGTCCCGGTCATCATACCAAGAGCAAACTCCCGGTGCCTGTAAATTAGCTGAAT
>SPBY01000463.1 GCA_004525825.1 Bacteroidia bacterium | reverse complement strand
TTTTCCAGACGGAAGATCAATATTGAGAGTCTGAATACTTCCGAATCGGAGGTCAGGGGGATTTATCGATTCACCATTGTAATTAATACAACCCTGGACATGGTCATCACTGTGACCAAGCAGATCGAAAAGCAGATCGGGATTTTAAAGGCTTTCTACCACACCGTGGATGAAATTGTATACCAGGAGATTGCACTTTACAAGGTACCCACCGAAGCTTTCGCCAATAGCGATGAGGTGGAGACCCTGATCCGGAGACACAATGCCAGGATCCTGACCATTGAACCTGAATACATCGTGGTAGAGAAGACCGGGCACAAGGAGGAGACCAGACAACTCTTCAGGGAACTGGAACCCTATGGAATCAAGCAGTTTGCACGATCGGGACGAATCGCCCTGACCAAGCAGATCAAGGAAATCTCGGCCTACCTGAAAGATATCGACAGCCACCACAAGGCAACAGCGGGTGATATAGTCACTTACTAAGCCATTAATCATTAACATAATAACTTAATAACCTATTAACATATAAACATGGCAAAGTTGAATTTTGGCGGCGTGGAAGAGAACGTCGTAACCAGGGAAGAGTTTCCCCTGTCCAAAGCACAGGAAGTGCTCAAGGATGAAGTAATCGCAATCATTGGGTACGGTGTGCAGGGACCTGCACAGGCACTGAACCTGAAGGATAACGGCATCAATGTGATCATTGGTCAGGCCCCTGAGTTTAAAGCGGACTGGGACAGGGCGGTGAAAGACGGATTTGTTCCCGGAGAATCCTTGTTTCCCATAGAGGAAGCAGCGAAAAAAGCCACGGTGATCCAGTACCTTGTTTCCGATGCGGCCCAGCGCGAGGTATGGCCCAAACTGAAGCCCTGCCTGAATGAAGGTGATGCACTCTACTTCTCTCATGGGTTTTCAGTGACCTATAAAGAACAGACCGGCGTGATTCCCCCTTCCAATGTGGACGTGATCCTGGTGGCTCCCAAAGGTTCGGGAATGAGTGTAAGGCGTAATTTTCTGGCAGGAACGGGGATCAATTCAAGCTATGCTGTTTTCCAGGACTATACCGGGAACGCTGAAGAGCGCACTCTGGCCCTTGGAATCGGGATCGGATCGGGATACCTGTTCCCCACCACTTTTGAAGATGAAGTATACAGCGATCTTACCGGCGAACGCGGAGTACTCATGGGAGCCCTGGCAGGGATCATGGAGGCTCAGTACGAAGTGCTGAGGGAGAACGGACACAGTCCGTCCGAAGCCTTTAACGAGACTGTAGAAGAGCTGACCCAGAGTCTGATCCGCCTGGTGGATGAGAAGGGCATGGACTGGATGTATGCCAACTGCAGTGCCACAGCCCAACGTGGAGCCCTGGACTGGAAACCCAAATTCAAGGCAGCCACCCTTCCTGTTTTCAAGGACCTGTATAAGCGGGTGAGAAGCGGGGAAGAGACCAAGGTGGTTCTCGAGAAAACAAGTGGAGCCAATTACAGAGACCAGCTGGAAAAGGAATTGAAAGAGATACGCGACTCAGAGATGTGGCAGGCTGGTGCACAGGTGAGGAGTCTTCGACCCTCCTAAGGGTAACGGCTGAATATCTGATAAGTTAAAGTCATTATAACGGTTCTGGGAAGTCTCTTTTCAGGGAATATTGCCAGAACCGCTTTTTCTTAGTAAATTTGCCAAGGGCAAGTCTTATACGATCAGCTCCTGCTGAATTCCCCCAGGACCGGAAGGTAGCAAGGGTAGGTGGTTGTAGCGGTGCGATATAAGTAGCTTGCCCTTTTTTTTGGCACTAATTCATTAACTATAATACTCACATCATGGAAGAAAAAGTTAAAGCCCCTTTCCTCAAACCAGCACTTATCTATGGCGCCATCTATGGAGTAGCCGGTGTTTTGGTTGGTCTGATTCTCTATTTCATGGACCTGACCAATAAAACATGGGTAATGTGGCCCACCCTTGCGATAAGCATTGTAGTGATGGCTTACTGTCTGCTGGCTTACAGAAACGAATACCTGGGTGGCTTTGCCTCCTATGGACAGATATTGAAGATGGCGCTGGTGATCGGTATCATTTCCGCGGTCATCGGAGCCATTTACGCCTATCTCCTGTATGGAGTCCTGGATCCCGATCTGATCGACAAATCAAGGATTGCTGCAGAGGAGAGGATCATGAACAATCCCCGGATCCCCGAGAGCTATTACGACCAGGCCATGGAAAGGATAGATAAGATGATGAATGTTAAGAGAATGGTGAGGATGGCGCTCATCTGGGGTGCTGTAATGAATGCCATCCTGGGTTTGATTATTTCTGCATTTGTCAAGAAAGAGCAAAAAGCAGACATTCCTGTATAAGGTTCAGCCAAGCTATCTTTCCCCAATCTGATGGATGTATCTATTGTTATCCCCCTCTACAACGAGGAGGAATCGCTGCCTGAGTTATGTGAATGGATCGACCGGGTACTTTCCGGCCACAAACTTAGCTATGAGGTAATCCTGGTGGATGATGGGAGCCAGGATGCTTCCTGGGCCCAGATTGAAGCATTGAAGGGTAAATACCCTCAGATCAGGGGAATCAAATTCCGCCGCAACTATGGGAAAAGTGCTGCCCTTCATAACGGATTCGCAGTGGCTGAAGGAGAGGTGGTGTTCACCATGGATGCCGATCTCCAGGATAGTCCCGAGGAGATCCCGGAGATGCGCAGGATGATCGTAGAAGAAGGTTACGATGTGGTCAGCGGTTGGAAAAAGAAGCGTTATGACCCCTTCCTCAGAAAACGTGTTCCCACCAAGTTGTTCAATTGGGCCGCCCGCAGAGTAAGCGGGATCAGGCTGCACGATTTCAACTGTGGTTTGAAAGCCTACAAGCTGAATGTGGTGAAGAGCGTGGAGGTGTATGGAGATATGCACCGCTACATCCCCGTACTGGCCAAGAGCAACGGCTTTTCCCGGATCGGGGAGAAAGTGGTGCAGCACCAGGAGCGGAAATACGGGGTGACCAAATTTGGCATGGACCGTTTTATGAAGGGTTTCCTGGATTTGTTGACGGTCTCTTTTCTTACGAAATTTGGGAAAAAGCCCATGCACCTCTTTGGTGCCCTAGGCACCCTGATGTTCCTGGTGGGATTGGGCATGGCACTCTACCTGGGAATTGATAAGCTGGTGGCACTGCTCAAACACATTCCACAACGGCTCATTGCCGACAGCGCTTTCTTCTACATCGGGCTTACCTCAATGATTTTGGGAACCCTTTTGTTCATTGGGGGCTTCCTGGGAGAAATGGTCTCCCGGTCTGCAGCAGAGAGGAACAGTTACGAGGTCGAGAAAGAGATTTAAAGTGGATATAAGTTTCATCATTCCTGTGTACAACAGGCCGGCTGAGACCGAAGAATTGCTCAGGAGCCTGTCGCATCAGACACGTAAGGG